>JAJNBN010000618.1 GCA_021156225.1 Verrucomicrobiota bacterium
GTCAAGGAACTCACCAAGCTGCAGGATCAGGTGCCCGCGATCCCCTTCACCGAGATCCGCCGCATCATGATGGCGGAGCTGCATGAACCGTTGGAAAAAATCTATCGCAGCATCGAGGAAACCCCGCTCGGATCCGCCTCCATCGCGCAAGTGCACAAGGCCGAGTTTCACGATGGCTCCATCGTCGTGGTGAAAGTGCAACGCCCGGAAGTGCGAGAGACCGTGAAGGTGGATTTGGAGATCCTGGAGCAGCTCGCCTCGCTCGCCGAAAAGCATGTGGATGGCTGGCGCGTGCATCATCCCGTGACCTTGGTGCAGGAGATGGCGAAGTCGCTCCACCGTGAGACGGATTTTCATAGCGAAGCTGCCCATGTGGAACGCTTCACGCGGCAATTCCATGGCGAGCAAACGATCTATATCCCGAAAGTTTACCATGAAGCCACGACCGGGCGGGTGCTGACGATGGAGTTCATCGATGGCGTCAAAGCCTCTTCGCTCAACCCGGAAACCATTGCCCCTTCTGACCGCAAGCAACTCGCCGAACGCATCGGCGACCTGCTCTTGAAACAGATTTTCGTGCACGGCTTTTTCCATGCCGATCCGCATCCGGCGAACATCCACATCCTGCGCGGTAATGTCGTCTGCTTCCTGGATTTCGGCATGATGGGCTTCATGGATGTGCGCACGCGTGAGAACTTGGCCGACCTCGTCTGGGGCATTTCCCGGCAAGACGAAGCCAGTGTGGCGAATGCGCTCGTGCGTCTGTCCTCCGCTGATGCGGACCCGTCACGTCCGGAACTGGAAACGGATGTGGCCGAGTTCATGCACCGCCATTTTTACCGGCCGGTGAAGGAACTTGAGTTCGGTAAACTGATCATGCAGTTGTTCCAGCTCACGGGTAAGCATGGATTGAACATCCCCGCCGATGTCTTCGTTATGCTCAAGGCGCTGGGGTTGATGGAAACCCTGGTGCGCCGCTTGAATCCCGAGCACGACATCATCGCCCAAGCCACACCCTATCTGCGCAAAGCGCGCCTCAGCCGCCTGCAACCCAACCGGCTGGTAGGCGCGATCACCAATTTCAGTTTGGACATGGCCGACATGGTGCGCGAATTGCCGGCGGAAGTAAGACGCATCGTCACCCAGATAAAAAAAGGCGAAGCCCGCATGGTCTTTCGTCATGAAGGGCTGGACCCGGTGATCGAATCGGCCGAGCGCATCAGCAACCGCCTGTCCTTCTCCATCGTGCTGGCCGCGCTGATCATCGGCTCGTCACTCATCATCCACGCGAACATCCCGCCCCAGTGGCATGACATCCCCATCATCGGTTTGATCGGCTACCTCATCGCCGCCATGATGGGCTTCTGGCTGCTCATCTCCATCCTGCGGCATGGGAAGATGTAGCGGAGCGGAAGGTTACTCCTCGCCCGCTTCGTCGGGACTTTCGGAATGGATTGCTGTGATCTGGTCCTCTTCCGTTTCCCAGCGTTGCAGCGAAGGACTTTTATCCTTCTTCGCCAGCTTGAATTCCGCCGGGAAATCCCGCTTGCTCAGTTGATAATTTTTCACCCCGCAAGCGTTACAACCCTGGATCAGTGCATACGCTTTATAGATCCGGGGCCTTCCGATGACCCGATACGTGTCTGGCGGCAAGGCCGGACGCGGGCGTTTATCGAGCACCAAATAACTGAGCGGGAGGCTGCGTAGATCGATGCCCATCATGTGCGCGAACTTGCCCCAATCCGGGTCCGTAAAAATGGCCGAAGGCGGCGAAGCAAAATGATGGCACCAGTCACGCTCATTGCCCGGAGCGAGAATGCCACACTGCTCCGCATGCGGACAGGGCGCCACGCGACTGAACTGCGTGCGCAACCGTTCACGTACCGCGATCAAAGTCAGGCTGGCCTCATATGTGCCCGGCTCCACCCAGATGACCACTTCCGCCTTAGCCACGTAATTTGCCAGTTCATCGATCTGCTCCGGCTTCAATTCAGTCAGCACATGGCTGAGCAACAGGATGCCCGGCGTTTCCGTCAGGCCGGATTGCACATTCAGCGCAGCATATTTCTTCCGCGCCGTCTTCACCGCAAAATCCATGGCGAGCCGAGAACGATCCCACACGCGCAAACCGGTCACAGATTCAGTACCGTAATGATCCAAGAAAGCGCGCCCAGCCACGCCACTGCCGCAGCCCCAGTCGAGCACTTCACTGACCGGCGGCGTCCAGCCCAACGACTGCAACTCTTCCAGCACGTAATCCCACTTCCAACCGATGCGTTGTGCGAAGGTCTGGTTGTAGGAATCCAGGTCGCTATGACTGCGCCAGTAGTCCGCGCCGCCCGCCGAGCCAGTGAGATAGGATTGCCGAAGGCGGTCCAATGCGTGCCAATCTATGGTTTGCCAGTTCATTCAGTTCAATTAAGAAGCCACAGATTCTGCCGTTGAAGAGAAGCCAATTCCAGAACCATCTAAGCCTTACCGATCGACGCCGTGATGGTGACGATGCGCGTCTCCAAAGCCAGACACGCCAGGATGTAATACATCTTGGGATGTGCCTGCGCCACCTTGGGGTCTTTCAGTTCCGCGAGTTCCTGTTCCTCAAACAGCTCGGTCATCAACGACAGCATGGGAATCATCCGGGCAGGCGCCTTCAGGTGCGTGATCTTCTGGCAAACTTCATTCGGCTCAAAGGAAAACTCCACCGATGTATGCGCCGCATCATTCCGG
>JAJNBN010000076.1 GCA_021156225.1 Verrucomicrobiota bacterium
CCTTTTAATCACGCCGAACTGCTTTCCCGGGTGCGAACCCATCTGACGCTGAAGGCGGCGCGCGACCGGCTGTATCAACTGGCGGAAGACAAAGACGAGTTGCTCGGCATTCTGGCCCACGACTTGAAGAACCATTTGAGCGGCATGCAGCTCAGCGCTCAGTTGCTGAAAGAACGGATGGACCCCGCTGCCAACGCCAAGACGACCCGTCTGGTGGACAATATGTGCCAGTCCACCAGCCAATTGCTCGTCTTCGTGAAAGAGTTCCTGGCGAATGCTTCCGTGGACCATGGGTTCCAGTTGCAACGGCATCGGGTGAACTTGGCGGAGTCGGTGAACGGCGTCGTGCAGGAGCACCACGAAGCAGCCAACCGCAAGAACTTGCAGGTGAACGTGAGTCTGCCACCAGAGGACACGCTGGTATATGCCGATAACACGGCCCTGAACCAGGTGCTCGACAACCTGCTTTCCAACGCGGTCAAATTTTCTTCGCCGGATAAACACATCAACATCACGGTCCAGGCGGAAAAGGAATGGATCAAATGTGTCGTCCAGGATCAGGGGCCTGGATTCACGGATGAGGACAAGCAACGGATGTTCCGGCGGTATGGCAGACTTTCAGCCCGGCCCACCGGTGGAGAACCCTCCACCGGCTTGGGACTGAGCATCGTAAAAAAACTCGTGCAGGAGATGAACGGAGAAGTGGTTTGCGAGAGCAGGCCAGGTGAAGGCGCATCCTTCATCCTCCGTTTGCCCAGCGCTAAAAATTGAGAATGACTTATGGACTTTCTGGTAATTGATGACGACAAAACGTTTCGGGAGGCGACCTGCATCCTGATCGACGATGAGAACCACTACGCTGAAGGCGCACCCACCGGGGCCTACGCTCTGACCCGCCTCAAGGAGGCCAAGTTCGATGCCGCCTTGCTGGACTTGCACCTGGGTGCTGAGGACGGGTTGGAGATTCTCCAGCAGATCGTGAAGAGCTATCCGCAATTGCCGGTGGTGATGTTCACCGCCGAGGGCAATGTGAAAACCGCCGTCGAGGCCATGCGCCGGGGAGCCGTGGACTTTCTGGAAAAGCCGTTTCAGCGCAAAGAATTTCTCATGGTGCTGGCCCGGCTCAACAAGTTCCACCAGATGGGCCAGCGGATCGAGCGCCTGGAACGTGAAGTCATCGAGAATAAATCCCAGAACGGCGAACCCATCTTTGATTTCACCACCCCATTGATGCAGCAGATGATGGAGGTGCTGTTGCGCGCCGCGCCCACGCCGGCCTCGGTTTTGATCTTGGGAGAAAGCGGTACGGGCAAGAGTGTGGCGGCCCGCGCCGTGCATCAACACAGTCTGTGCGCCGACAAACCGTTCGTCACGGTAAGTTGCCCCAGCCTCTCCAAAGAGCTGCTGGAAGGGGAGCTCTTCGGCAGTGTGCGAGGTGCCTATACGGGCTCGGTCAAAGACCATTGGGGCAAGGTAAAGGCCGCTGAAGGCGGAACTCTATTCCTGGATGAGATCGGTGATCTGCCCATGGAGATTCAACCGAAACTGCTGCGCCTGCTGCAGGAACGCGAGTATGAGCGGCTCGGCGAAAACGTCACACGCCAGGCGAATGTGCGCGTCATCGCCGCCACGAACCGTGACCTCAAGAAACGTGTGGCTGAAGGTGCGTTTCGCGAGGATCTCTATTTTCGCTTGAACGTCATCAGCGTGGAAATGCCTCCCTTGCGCGCCCGGCAGGAGGATCTCGTGCGCTTTGCGGAAAATTATGCTGCACATTTCGGTGCCCAATGTCGGCGGCCCAATATGAGTTTCTCGCCGGAGGCACTGACTTGCCTGCGCACCTATTCATGGCCGGGAAATTTGCGTGAGATGCGCAATGCCGTAGAACGCGCCGTGATCCTGGCCCAAAATGATCAAATCACCCCGGAAGATTTTCCGTTGGAGATGCGTTCCCCCAATACCAGCGCCAGCAGCGCCACCGAAGCGGCGGGCACGCTGATCTCCTTGGACAAGCTCGAAGAACTGCACATCCGCAAAGTGCTGGAAAAAGTATCCAGCTTGGGCGAAGCGGCTTCGGTCTTGGGCATTGATCAGGCCACGCTCTATCGCAAGCGCAAAAAACTCGGGCTGGAGTAGGAGATCACCCGTTTCTCAATTATATAGAAGCACCACATGATGAATGTGGTGTTTTTTTGTTTTATACCTTTCTACCGGCCGTGGTTCTCCTTAGTTCCGGTTGCTGAAGAAATTATTCATCCATTCGCCCGCGTGGCACGGATCGTGGGTTTTTAAATTTATTCATGCTGATTGCATTTGGAAACGAGGGACCTTGCATATCGCATCATGCTTCGGGTTTCTCGATGGTGTGTAAGTGTCTGTAAATGAGTGTGTTATGGCTAATGATATCTATGGCACCTCCGGTGCTTAAACAAGTGTCAGTGAAAGCAAACTCAAACGTTATGAAAAATATCAATCAACTCTTCATCGGCACCATCTTGGGAATTGCGCTCTTGTCCGCCGGATGTGCGGGCAGCCGTTCCGAACGCAGCACGGGTGAATCCATCGATGACCGCGCCACGGTCATGCGTGTGAAAAGCGCCCTGCACGATGATGCTATCTATAAGTACCCTGATGTGGACGTCTCCAGCTTCAAGGGCACCGTGCAGCTCAGCGGCTTCGTGGACAATGGCGAACAAAAGAGTCGCGCCAGCGAGATCGCCAAGAACGTCGAAGGCGTTCGTGAGCTGCGGAACAACATCTCCGTGAAGCCTTGATAAAGGCTCACGAAGGAACGGCGCTGCGGGCTAAGAAATGAAACCGCAGCGCCGAACTGCTAAAACACAAAGACACACCCAACACTAATAAACCAATAATTATAACCATTGTGAAAACCACTCCACTGATCTTGGGAACCGCTCTCGCCATCATGATGACCACCTCTGCCCGTGCTGAGCACGAAGGCCATGACCATCGCGATGATTCCGCGGGACCGTATCATGCCCGTGAATTTGTGTTCGAGGGCTTCGGCTCTGCATCGGTCGGCCGTGCGACGATTGATAATATCTCAGCCAATCGGATCAAGAATGATGCTCGCTTGGGTGCTGGTATCGGCATGAGCTATTACATCACGCGGTGCTTTGGTGTCGGAGCGGATGCGTACGTGGAAAACACCGCGCATGCGTTTGTGGATAACGTTTCGACCAGTGCAATTTTCCGCATCCCTATCGGAACCAGCGGGTTTGCGCCATATATCTACGGTGGCGGCGGTCACGAGTTTGACTTGACCAAGCAGTGGTTCGCGCATTTGGGCACCGGTATGGAATATCGTTTCAGCTCGGCGTTCGGCATCTTCACGGATGCGCGTTACGTGCTGGTGGACAAGACTTCAAATTACGGAGTGGTGCGACTTGGTTTCCGAACCTCGTTCTGATCCTCCGATCTTAATAAGGAAGAATATGAAAACGAATACATTGGCAATCACCTTCCTGGCAGCGACTGTTTTCGCAGTGGGATGCAAGCCTGCCAACGAGCGTACGCCCAATGACAAGCCGGTCACCCAAGGCGTGGACGCCGCCGAACGGCATGTTGACAAAGTGGCGAAGGATACGTCCGCTGCGGCCCAGGAGATCAATGAATACGGCTACGCCCAGCGGGCCGAGTTTGCTGATCGCATGCGGGCCCAGCTCAATGACATCAAGAAGGAGATGGATACCCTGGCGGCACGGCTGGAAAATGCCAGCGAGCCGTCCAAGACGGAAGGGAAGGCCAAGCTGGCCGCGCTGCGTGAGAAGGTCGCCAGTCTGGACAAGCAGCTTGATGGAATCAAAGACTCTACCGAGTCGAACTGGAATGAAGTGAAGGGAACCTTTCGCAAGTCCTATGAGGATGTGAAAGACGGCTTCCAGCAGGCCCGGCAATGGTTAAGTGACAAGATTGCCCCGTAAAAAGGGTGATCTGGTTCACGACGCAGTGAGCAGTTTGCTAGTCTGCTCTCTGCGTTTTTTTGTTTTCGCATATCTATAAAGAGGTGGTGTTTCTCGGTGCTGGAGTGGGTGTTGTCTTTCTCCACCATTGGTTTTTCGCTCAAGGAGACTTGCGACTGCTTAACTACATTTATCTTAAAAGTTCAATGTTACTCGGATATTCCGTGAATCAATTCCTGCATTCATAAGTTTTTTCAGGTTCAGTCACGATGCCCGCTAGCATCGGCCTGGAGCGACCGAAGCATAGCCTCAATCTGTCGGCCACTGCGGATTCTTGAACTAGTGAAGAGTCCCGCTCACGGAATCTGAGGATGGCGAGCCTTTGAGGAGAGAGGGGCCATCTAGGCTGCTGATCATTGAAGATGCGGGAAAGGGTCTTCAGCGGCACGCTGGAGCGTCTCTGGGTGCTGGATATAATGAAAAATCACAGGCTGCCATTGATGGCCGCCTGTGAAGTTTAAGTTTGATTTAAGAAGAGTTTGTTTAGCCGACACGACCGGGGTTGACGTTGATCTTGGTCACTTTGCCATCCACGCTGCTGACCCAGATTTCACCGACCTTCAGATCGATCTTTGCGTCCTTCTTGGCCGCCCAGATGGAGATTTTCCATACAGGATAGCCTTCGGAGCCCTGGCTCAGGGTCATATCGGTGCTCATTACCTTGAGGCTGGTGAGCACGGGCTCTTTGAGCGCGATTTCCAGAGCGCGATCAGAATCAACGGTCATCATGCTGGAATCCATTTCTGCATACTGATCGCTGGATGAACTGAGCAAGCTCACGTTGCGTTTGACGCTCACCAGATTCCCGGAGGTGAACTTCAGTTCGGTGCCAGTTGCAATGCGGGTGGTGCCATTGTCCGGGGCGCTGAGGCTTTCATAATAGAGCACGTACCAAGTGGTGGGCGTCACGCTGCGAGAAGATTTTTCCGAGCGGATCTGTACCACTTTGTCACGGGATTGCTCCACGACGTATTTGTTGCCCTCTTTGGCGAGATCAAAAGCGGTGCGGTCCAAGACGGAAGCCGTCAACAGGCTGCAGGCCATAACAAGCGCCAAGCCGAGGATCAATCGAGATGTCAGAAACGTAGTTTTCATATGCATACAATGAGGGTGCACAATCCATGCCGGAGAGCCTACCAATCGGACTGAAGCAATAATTGAGTCGGCCACAAAAAGATTCCTGAAGCAAAGAACCAACGAGATAAGCCTGTATTTATTAGCGAGATATGATGCTTTCAGTTCTTTACTAAGACGGCGATAGTATACGACGGGCGAGTGACCCACTATATGATGATGATGAAACTTGCGGCCTAAATTGCAAAGATTCGGGTTGCAAGGTGCAATTGGTCATTGAAAAACTCCCGACGGATGCGAAAAGGAGGAACACGTGAAAGTGCCTTAATATGAGCCACTTCGAGACATCATGTCTCGCCGCAGTTGGTGAGGCTGCCCCGTTAATTTCCAAACGAATCCACTGTAGTTCCCGATAAAAACACGAGGACAAGTGGGAAGGGGCGGTGACAATTTGGCGTCTAATTGGAACTCGATGAAATTTCCAAAGAAGTGAAGAGTGGGAAAACGGCGCGGCCCTGCGAAAAGTACAAGGCCGGACCGTTTATTATAACGTTTGTGTTGTTGTCTAACGGGAAGGAGCCTCAGCTTTTACAATCAGGGGCTTGGCTCTTTTCTTACGGGTGATCACTTGCTTGCTGGTAGGGCGTTTTTTACCGGTTACGGTTTTAAGTTTTACGGGCCGGTTCTTTCTGGCGGACTCCAGGAGGGAGGTGATGACCCGGATATCCAGCAATCCTTCGGTTCCGGACGGCTCAGGTTCGCGATTGTTGATCACACAGTTTGAAAAATAGACCAGCTCCGCTGCAAATTGGTCCTTCTTGGGGAAGCTTTTCCGAACGGTGCGCTCTTTAATGGTTAGTTCCATCGTGATGGGCGCGGCGTACTCGTACCCTTGATTGACTGTTAACACTCCCTCGGTCCCGACGATTGTGTAAACCGCCGTATCCGCAGCCCCAAAACTGCAGGTGAAGCTGGCCAGGCGATCTCCTGGGAAACGCAGAATGGCACTGGTCATTTCCGGGACCTCGGCAAAGCGCGGCTCACCGTTGCTGGCGTCGAAGGCGAAGACTTCCACCGGTTCGTTGCGGAACAGATAACGGGCAGCGTTTATGCAATAGATGCCGATGTCATAGAGGGCGCCGCCGCCCAGTTTGCGATCCAGGCGAATATTGCCTTTTTCCACTTGCATGGTGAAGAGGGACTGGAAGATGCGGGGTTCGCCTATTTTGCCACCTTTCACTATCTCTACAGCTTCCATATTGGCCTTCTCCAAGTGCAAACGGTACGCGGTCATCAACTTGACTTTTGCTTTCGCACACGCATCGATCATTTGCTGGCATTCCCGTCCGGTGGTAGCGAGCGGTTTCTCGCACAGTACATGGACACCTGCCCGCGCGGCCTTGAGGACATATTCCCGATGCATGCTGTTCGGCAAAGCAATGTAAACTGCATCGATCACGCCGCTATTCAGGCAAGCTTCGTATTCGGCATAACTGCAGGTGTTGGTGACACCATAGTGGCGGCCAAGTTTTCGAAGTTTGTCCGCGTCGTCAGAGATGAGGGCGGCGAGGGAAGAGTTTTCGGTAGCGCTGGCAAACGCGGGCAGTACTGCATTTTGAGCGATATGGCCGAGCCCGACTACCGCATAGCGAATGGTTTTATGGTTATTTTTCATTGGAATGTTTTCATGGTTTCAATGCGACATGTGGCCACCGGAGCCTGACGCTGCCGAAGCTTTCAGCATCGGATATGCCAGCAGGCATCGTGCAAGCCTTGAAAATATAAAGACGGAGTTTTTGCATATCAGGGCGGCCACGGCGGGTTCTGAAAGCGGGCCCTGATGGCATATTTTAAGCTAAAATGGTGGTATGCATACGATCAACACCGAGAGAGAGCATGTACATAAGACGCCCGAGATAGTGCCGTGGAAATGGCCGGCGGTGCTGCAGAGCGGGCTCATCACCGGGACCATCTTGCTTCTCTTGCCTCAAGGCCAACCGTGGGCCGTTATGAACGCATTCTCAGGTGTGGTCATGGGACGCTTGCCTAATGTTGAAGGCACCGGGATTTCCTGGGGTGGGGTGGCCGTCCATCTTCTTTTAGCGGCGGCTTATTCCTTCATTGTCATTCCCGTGGCCAGACTTTGGCGCGTCTGGCGCGGAATCATGGTTGGTTGTCTTATGGGATTGGTGTGCTATGGTCTCAACTGGACTCTAGCCCATTTTCTCGTTCCTTCTTATGAGGGGCAGGAAGGGCGGGTGCTGCTCACCCATCTGTTATTCGGGCTCTTTGTCACAGCCATCTATAAAGGCCTGACCATTGAGCGGGTGCGAGGCATTCAGCAAACTCCATGAAGGAAACGCCATGCCAGCGATTTGGAAAGGTTCAATCAGTTTCGGTCTTGTGACGATTCCCGTGACTCTTTACTCGGCGGTGCGCCGTGAGGAGCTGAAATTCCGTCTGCTGAGGAAATCGGACCTTAGCCCGGTCAATTACAAACGTGTGGCGGAGGCCGATGGGAAAGAAGTGCCTTGGGATGAGATCGTAAAAGGTTACGAGTATGAAAAGGACAAGTTCGTGGTCCTGAAAGATGATGATTTCAAACGGGTGGATATCGAGGCAACGCAGACGGTTGACATCATCAATTTCGTGAACCTCAAGGAGGTCGATCCGCTGTTATTCAACAAGCCCTACTACATGGAGGTGGGCAAGGGCGGAGACAAAGCCTACACGCTCTTGCGGGACGCCTTGGAAGAAAGCGGCAAGATTGCCATCAGCAAGGTGGTGATCAAGACGCGCCAACACCTGGCGGCCATCCGGCCGGAAGAGGATCGCCTGATGCTGGAGCTCATGCACTTTCCCGCCGAGATATTGCCGGCGACAGATTTCAAGAAACCGGCGGAGAAGAAGGCTGGCGCCAAGGAGTTAAACATGGCGCAGAAGCTCATTGAGAGTATGACGGTCGAATGGAATCCGGAAGATTATCAAGACGACTACAAGGAAGCATTGGAGAAGGTCATCGAAGACAAGATCGAGCATGGTGACAAACAGCAGCCGGTAGTCCGTAAGAAGGCCAAGCCCAGCAACGTGATCGATCTCGCCGCAATCTTGCAGCAAAGCATCAAGGACACTGAGAGTCGGGCCAAGCCAACCAAGAAAAAAGCCGTAAAGGCTCATCGAAAAGCGGCTTAAAATCGCTCCTGTCGTATGTCGCTGAAAGAATACACTAGGAAGCGTGATTTCTCGGCTACGCCTGAGCCTGCGGCAAAAAAGGAGTCAGCCAAAAGCAGCGTTCATCGTTTTGTCATCCAGAAGCATGCTGCGTCCCGACTGCACTATGACTTCCGTCTGGAACTGGATGGAACGCTAAAGTCGTGGGCGGTGCCCAAAGGGATGCCCTTTACCAAAGGAGAGAAGCGTCTGGCCGTCCATGTCGAGGATCACCCCGTTTCTTATATCGATTTTGAAGGAACTATCCCGCAAGGCCAATACGGTGGCGGCACGGTCATGGTCTGGGACCGGGGAACCTTTGAGCCAATGACGAAAACCCCGCTCAAGGATTTGGCCGCGGGCAAACTGCACGTGATTCTAAAAGGAAAGAAGGTGAAGGGTGAATGGTATCTGGTGCGGTTGCGTGATGAGAATCAATGGTTGCTGATCAAAGGCGGCGAGAGCCTGAAACCTCCGAGCAAAAAGCAAGAGGACACCTCGGCGCTTTCAGGGCTGAGCATGAAGGAACTGGCCAACAGTAAGAAGGTCTGGAACTCAAAGCCAGCAGCCTCGGCGAAAGACAAGAGCAAGTTGGTAACGACGCTAAAAGAGCGTGAAGACAAGACGGCCATCAAGCGGGTGAGTTCACCGCCCAAGTTCATTGAGCCCATGAAAGCCAAGCTGGTCGCAGCTCCGCCTGCAGGTGATTGGCAGTATGAAATCAAGTTCGACGGGTTTCGCGCCCTAGCGATATGCCATGGACAAAATGTGCAATTGATCTCCCGCAATGAAAAAGACCTGAGCGAGAAGTTCCCTGAGGTGGTGAAGGCGGTAAAAGGTTTGAAGCTAAAGGATGCGATTTTGGATGGTGAAGTCGTTGCCTTGGACAGCAGCGGCAAATCTTCATTTCAGTTGCTGCAAGCTTATGATTTGGGCACAGAGCGTCCGCCGATTGCCTACTACGTTTTTGATGTGTTGCGACTGAACAGGGAAGATACCCGAGCCCTCCCTTTAACTGAGCGCAGGACGAAACTGGAAAACCTTAAAGTTTCCGGAATCGTGCGACTCTCACCGACGCTGGGCAGTGAGGGAGAAGAGTTGCTAGAGCAGGCGAGGAAGTTGGGCATCGAAGGCTTGATCGGAAAACGGGAGGGCTCAGTCTATGAAAGCGGTCAGCGCAGCGGTGCCTGGATCAAGCTGAAACTTCTCCAAGAACAGGAGTTTGTGATCGGCGGGTTTACTGATCCTACGGGAAGCCGGAAACACATCGGGGCTCTGCTGGTGGGCGTCTATGAAAAGAAGCAGCTTCGCTATGTGGGCAAGGTGGGGACTGGATTCGATCAGAAATTGCTGAGGCTTCTGTATCAAAAATTCACCAAGATAGCCGCTGATCAATGTCCTTTTTTCAACCTGCCAGAGAAGAGCCGTCAGAGATATGGCCAGGGCATAACGGCATCGCAGATGAAGCTCTGCCATTGGTTGAAGCCGAAATTTGTCTGCCAGGTGAGATTCTCGGAATGGACGCGCGATGGAAGTTTGCGCCAACCGGTTTTCCTAGGCTTGAGAGAAGATAAAGATCCGCTGGAAGTAGTCAGGGAAAAGGCGACATCATGAGTGCAAAGACCACATTGACCGTCGAGAAGACCAAGGTAGAAGTGAGCAATCTCGACAAGGTCTTTTATCCGAAGACTGGTTTTACGAAAGGAGATGTCATTGATTATTACGTCCAGATATCGCCGTATCTCCTGCCGCATCTTCAAAA
>JAJNBN010000077.1 GCA_021156225.1 Verrucomicrobiota bacterium
GAAATGTGAGTCATGTAGTTTCAAGCCCATCTCATTCACGATGCGTGGCACAAGTGGCAACTGCTCCGTCGGCCCGATGGGCCCGCAGATGCCAGCGGGATTATCCGGCGTCGCCTGCTTCCAGGCGTGGATGTATTCCAACGCCTCGGCGCAGTAGAAATCTTCGAGCGTGTCGTAAAAAACCACCTTGAACCCGGGCCGCGAGAGCTTGAGCAACTTCTCCGGCGTCAGCTTGGCCGCAGCTTGGATGATCTCAGTGTCCAGCGTGGTGTAATCCCACCAATCGGGTGCGAGCGAGCTTAGTTTGCGAGGCATGTGGGTTAGTTGATGGTTGAAAGTTGAGTGTTGATAGAGAGCAGTATTATTTGGCTACCTGCAAAGATTTTTCATACGCCTTGTTGATCAGGCAATTCTTACCGAGTGCATCGGCCAAGGGGTCCACTTCATCGGCCGCGAAGCCATAATGCAAATGCCGCCGCCAGCCTTCGGCATGCTTGAACTTTTTCGAGAGTCTGCCGACGGCACGGGACATGTCATCCATCGCTTGCAGATAGGAGTTCATGCCTTGGCTCGCGTCCAGCCAGCCTTGTTGGCTTTTATGCGCGGCGAGTGAAGCGAGTTTCGTTTCCTGCACAGTCGTTGTGTTCACGTAAGCGCCCGGAACAATCCTGCGTCGCAAACCATCGCACAAGCCGTGTGGCATGGCGTGATAGATGGTCACATCATGCTGGTAAACCGAGCGCGTGGGCGTCGATTTGAAATTAGGCATGCCATGCGTGAACGCCGCCGTCACCGCGAGGCGGCAGGTGTTCATGTGATCCTCCATGTAGTCCTGTGGCGAATGCGTCAGGATGATGGACGGCTGCACTTCACGGATGACCGCCGCGAGTTTCCGCAGCGTCTTGAGGTCGTAAAAGATTTCCAGGTCATTGCACATCGGGGGATGCCATTGTGCACCGAGAATCTTGGCGGCATCTTGCGCTTCCCTCCGCCGCACCTTCGCCGTCTTGGCCGGGCTGTATTCCAGGCTACCGCAGTTGCCGGTAGAAAGATTCAGGTAATGGACATCCCACCCGGCTGCTTTAAGCTGCAACAACGTCCCCGCCATGACGAACTCGATGTCGTCCGGATGCGCGGCGATGGCGATGGCCGTCTTGCTCATGATCTAGAATCCCAACCGATATACATTACCCCGCTCAGTAAAAATGGAAGGCACATGCCGAATGCTGACGTTTTGCGTCTCAGACATACCGATGGTGTCGCCATCCTTTAGGACAGGACCATTATCCAACAAATAGTGGGCAATATTAAACGCTAAATCCACCGCTTCCGCCGGCTCTGTCTGGCTTTGCACCACTTCTATCTCCATGAAACCCAATGTTTCCATGCCGGTCGTAAACAACGTCAAAGTGTCCCCCTCATCAGGCATTACGCGGAAATCTATCCAGAGATAAAGCGGCAGGCATTCCTCCGACATTTGTGCGGCATGCTCGAGAAATGTTTCAGGCGAATGAACCAAAGTCCCCGCTCCCCAATAGACACCGACAACCCCTTTCGTTTTCAGGATTGCCGCTACGGCCTTGGTCAGCAATCGCGCGCCCACGATAGGATCACCATCACCGGGTGTGGCGGTGACAATAAGATGGGCTTTATGCCCTTTCAGCTCGTCAGCGGCGTTTTCCCAGAACAACGAAGTGGCGCAAGGACCTTCCAGCTCTTCCCAAGGAATCGGAGACGGCATCAAGCCGCAGACAATCTGACCTTCCGGGGTATCGAATCCGAAGAAAGCATCATCCTCGATCTCCTCGGCCGTTTCTTCATTCCACAAATTCTTGAAGATATGAACCACGTCCTTTGCGGCAGGCACTGACGCCTGCCGCAAAGCGACCATGGCAACGGACATTACATTTTCCTTTTTCTCCATGCCCTTACCTAGTCCCACACGAGATTCACTTACAACTTCACTGTCTTGCCCGTCGCGGCTGACTTATCAGCGGCGAAGAGCACTTTGTGGCTCGCCACAGCGTCTTTGAGACTCGTCAACGGCATGTCCTTGCCCTTGTCGAGCGCGTCGAAGAAGGCTTGGAACTGCGTCTGATACGGATGATCCGAGACATCGCCAGAATCCAGCATCTTCATGGAGAGCTCGCTCCACTTGTTCTTGTTCAGGCCGCCCATCTTCATGGAATGAAACTTGTTATCCAGCAAGCTGCCTTCGCTGCCCACCAGATGCGTGTGGAAATAGTAAGGCTGCAAGCAATCCACCACCGCTGAGCACTTGCCCACCGCACCGTTCTTGAACTTCAAGATGGTCACGCTCGTAGTGGTGTATTCGTAGGGCTTGAAGATCTTGCTTTGAGATTTCGTGTCGTAGCTCGTTACCTCCGTCACTTCGCTGCCCATGCAGAGTAGCAAGGCGTCGAGCGCGTGGCATCCGGCCGTGAGGAGCGCGCTGCCGCCGTCCTTTTTGAACGTGTTCCAGCGGAACTGGCCGTACCAAGGCCCGATGCCGTGGTAGTAATCCACTTCGCCGTAGTGCAGCTTGCCAATCAGACCTTCATCGATCACCCCTTTGGTGGCGAGGAACTGGCTGGACCAGCGGCACTCAAAGCACACGCAGGTCTTCACGCCTGCCTTGTCCACGGCCTTCTGCATCGCCTGCACATCCTTCCAGGACATCGCGAGGGGCTTCTCCACGATGATGTGTTTGCCGGCTTTCGCGGCGGCGATCACATGCTTCGCGTGCAGGCTGGGCATGCTGCAAACGGAGACGGCATGGATATCTGGGTCGGCCAGCATCTCATCCAGATTGGTGTAAGTCTTGATTGAGCCGCCGTACTTGGCGCTCAGTTCGGTGGAGTTCAACTGGCGGGAAGAATAGATCGCCGTGACCTGGGCTTGTGTGGAGGCGTTGATGCTCGGGATGTGCGCGGTAGCCACCCAGCCATAACCGATGATGCCGACGTTGTATTTCTTCACAGTTTTTTGCGTATGCTTAGAGGTTGTTTGCGAGTGCGCCCATGGCACAATCTTTGGCAGCGATTGTCAACACAGCACCGTTTAGTGACGCCTGTGCCGGAACAGTTTATCAAACTAACTTTAAAGAATGCAGAACAATCTGCCACCGCTCACGGCCAGCACGCTCTATCTCGTGGCCACGCCCATCGGGAACTTGGAGGACATCACCCTCCGCGCCCTACGCGTGCTGAAAGAATGCGATGTGGTGGCCGCCGAGGATACCCGCCGCACCGGCCAGTTGCTCCAGCACTTCGAGATCCGCAAACCACTGCTCAGCTATTTCCAATTCAACGAAGCCAAGCGCTCGGAAGAAATCATCGAACGCCTCCGCCAAGGCCAAAAGGTTGCTTTGGTAACGGATGCGGGCACACCGGGCATCAGCGACCCGGGTGAACGCGTCGTAGCCGCAGCCGTGAAAGCCGGTCTGCGTGTGGAATCGATTCCCGGCCCTTGTGCCCTCGTCGCGGCCTTGACCGCCAGCGGCTTGGCCACGGATGAATTTCATTTCATCGGCTTCCTGCCACACAAATCGGGTCAACGGAAGAAAGCCCTCGAACGATTGCGCGAGACTCCGGGAACTTCGGTGCTCTACGAATCCCCCTACCGCGTGGGCAAGCTCATGCAGGAACTGGTGGAGATCATGCCCGACCGGCAAGTGGTGATGGCCCGTGAGCTGACGAAGAAGTTTGAGGAGTATCTACGCGGGACACCCGCAGAGCTGTTGGCCATCACGGAGAAGAGGAGCCTTAAGGGAGAGTTCGTGGTGATGATCGCGGCGGCGGATGAAAAAACTGCAAAGCTGAGAGTTGAGGAAGAATCAGAAGAACAGGAATAAGGTTAGCGGTAGCTTACTGATTACCCAAAGCTCAGTCCCGAAGGGACGTCTGCCGGTAGCCACTAGTGAAGCGCAGCGTAACTAGTGGAAGACGAGGTTGGATTTTCTACCGCTCCGAAGGAGCGGATGATTTGAATCCCGAAATCAATCGCCCCTTCCGGGGCTCGACGATCACACTTCCATTTCCCCGGGTTCCCGTTGGTCACCCGTGGCCACCAGCAGACGTCCCTTCGGGACTGAGCGACAACGACACCCCTCTTCTAGCTTTCGACGGCAAAAGCCTAATCCACAAACTTGCCGGGGTTCAAAATCCCATTCGGGTCCATCGCGCGCTTCACGGCGGAGTGCAGATCGCGCACGTCCTTGTTTGCCGCCAGCGGCCACCAAGGTTTCTTGGCCAGACCGATGCCGTGTTCCCCGGTGATGACACCGCCCAGCGCCAGCACGCCTTGGAACAACTCATCCAGTGCCGCTTCACTCCGCTCATTCGCCTGCGGCAGATTGTAATCCACCATCACGTTCACATGGATATTCCCATCGCCCGCGTGCCCGAAGCACGCCACGGGGCAGCCATGCTTTTTCTCCAGGCCCGAAGCCAGCTTGAACAGATTCTCCAATTGGCCACGTGGCACGACGATGTCCTCGTTCAGTTTCGTCAGGCCGGTATCGCGCAGTGAATAGGAGAACTCGCGGCGCAGTTGCCAGATCTTCTCACAATCCTCTGCCCCGTTCGCACGCTGGATGAAGAGCGGATTCAACGCGGATAAAATCTTCACCAACGCCTTCACTTCGCCACGCACGCTCTTCTCCTGCCCATCCAACTCAATGATCAGATGTGCCCGGCAACCCGAAAGCATCTTGCTACCCGTGCGTTTCTCCGCTGCCGCGAGCGTGAACGCATCCGCGACCTCAAGAGCCGAAGGAAGGAAACCCGAAGCGAACACCGTACGAATCCCCTTCGCCGCATCCTTCATCGAACGGAAACCAATGGAGAGGCATGAGCGGAACGGCGGCAACGGAATAAGCTTCAACGTCGCCTCTGTCACGACTCCCAACAGCCCCTCTGATCCCACAAAGAACCGCGAAAGATCAAACCCACTCTTGTTCTTGTGTGTGCGGCTGCCCAGGCGCAGCACACGCCCATCAGCCAAAGCCACTTGAATTCCCAACACATAATCCCGCGTCACGCCATACTTGAGACAGCGAGGTCCCCCGGCATTCGTTGCGATGTTGCCACCCAAGCTGCAATCCGCGCGGCTCGCCGGATCAGGAGGATAATAGAGCCCTTGCTTCTCAACTTCCGCCTGCAGCTTGCCCGTGATAACTCCCGGCTCGACCACAGCTACGAAATCGTCTGCATTGATCTCCTTGATGCGGTTCATCTGAGCCACGGAGAGTGCGATGCCGCCCAGCTTCGGCACGCATCCGCCCACATAGCCCACGCCTGCACCACGTGGCGTTACGAAAATCTTATGCTTGTTGGCAAAGGCGAGGACTTTGCTGACCGATTCCACACTGTGACAGAGCGCGACCGCATCGGGCATACTCGTAGCGAACCACTTGTCACCGGAATGGGCTTTGCACGTCTCGTCGTCGAGACGCACTTCACCAGCAGGAAGTTGCGCCTGCAAGCGGCGTAACTGGGCAGAAAGAGAAGACTTCATGAAGCAGGAGAATCATCGCCCGGCAATTCACTGACCGGAGCATCCAGAAAAGCTTGGGCCTCTTCGGCCTCGGATTCAGGCACCTTTACCTGAATCCCGCCAGCGGCGAGCGCGTAACCATCCATGGACATGGCCGCACCTTCATTGAACACCGCCGGATGAAAACCGGCCGCATCCAGCCGCGACCAGACGAGCTGGGCATCCGCGGCACTGAAAGTCATGTAAACTTTGACGCCTGCCATAAACTTTTACGCTCCGGCGGAAGGCGGATGCGGATTGCGGATCTCCGTGAACACAATCACGCCCGCGCCAGTTTGCAACAGATTCAGCACGTGCACTTCAACTTTCTCGCCGATGTGACCATGCCCGTTATTGACCACCACCATCGTGCCGTCTGGAAGGAAGCCCACGCCCTGCCCCTTGTCTTTCCCATCGCGCACGATCTTCAGGCTGAAAGTCTCGCCCGGCAGAATCACCGGCTTCAAGGCCAGCGCCAGGTCATTCATGCTCACATGCTTCACCGATTGCAACTCAGCGATCTTGCCCAGGTTGAAATCATTCGTGAACAGCTTGGCGCCGGTCGCCTTGGCGAGTTTCACCAGCTTGGAATCCACATCTTTATCCTCGGGAAAATCACCCTCGTGGATCTTCACTTCGTTGCGTGAATTGCGCTGGATACGACTCAACGTTTCCAAACCGCGCTTGCCCCGGCTGCGCTTGATGGAGTCCGATGAATCCGATAGTTGGTGCAGTTCACGCAACACAAAGCGCGGCACCACCACCACACCCTCCAAAAAGTTCGATTCGATGATGTCCGCGATGCGTCCATCCACGATCACACTCGTATCAAGCAGCAACAGATTGTCCGGCTTGTTCTGCGACGCGAAGCGAACGTAAGGGATGATGAGGGAAAAATCTTCCTTGTTGCTCCGCATGGCCAGCACCATGCCGATATAGCCAAACCCCACGAACAGGCAGAGCCGGATCATCCAGAGGGTGGCTTCCTCCACGTGAACGAACAGGCCGGAGCGGTCAATCATCCATGCGATCAGGGTGCCCAGCATCAGACCAAAGGTGGCCGCCGAGAATGCCCGCAACGAAAAGCCCTTCAGCATCTCATCAATGGCAACCAGCAAACCGCCGAAACCAAAACCAATGACCATGCCCAACCGGCCGTTCTCAATGAAGTCAGGCCGCACCTGGCTGATGGCGAACCCCGCCAGCATACACAGGCTCAGGAACAAAATTCTAATAACCCAAATGGACATTCGCTATCTTTGGTTGGCCCGGGGAGAAACTTGTTTGACGCTCTCCGCAGGCCGGTTCTCCGTACTCTTGTTTACCTTGGGCTTGTACAACAAGCCAAATCGGCTCAAGTTGCTGCTCAAGATGGAAATGTTGGTCACAATATGACCGAATTGGACCTGCAATTGTTCATCATGCAGAAGGCTGCCAGCCAGTCCCTTTCCATCCTTCACGTCCTTCATGATGGTATTGGCGGAAGCGGTCGCCTCCTCCAGGTTTTTCACCGCGCTCTTGATGTCTCCCCGGTTTTCGCTGATGGTCAGTTGGAGTTCATCCGCCACTTTGTTCAGCTTCTCGGTGAAGTTGACCAGGTTGGTCATCGTCGACAGTTTTTCGCTGAAGTCAGCCACGTTGTTCAAGGACCGCGTCAGCGTGGGGGAATTCGTTTCTACCAGTTGATCTATCCGGCTCATTGCGGAAACGGTTTTCTCCGACACACTTTGCAGATTGGTGATCGTGGTAGTCAGGCTTTTCAAAGTCTCATCTGATAACAGCCCTTTGTCCACACGGTCCACGGCCGTGTTGATCTGCTTCACCATGGTATCCACCCGTTCAATGAGACCTTGGGCCGAGCGGGCCGCCTCCTGCATGTTGAAAGGTTCCTGACACTTCACTTCCGCACCGTCTTGGAGCATGGGCGCTGCATTCTTATCCACTTTCACAGCAACATACTGATCGCCCAGGAAACCAGCTTGCTCGATGAAGAACAGCGCGTCGCCATGGATCTTATAGCGTTCCCGGATTTCGAGCACGGCGATGACGGATTTACCATCGTTTTCCAGCTCGATACGGTCCACCGTGCCGATCGGCACCCCTGCCAGCACCACTTTGGCCCCAGGGATGAGTCCCCCGATGTTTGAGGTGCGCATCTTCAACTCATAGGTGGAGATAAAGATGCTGGTGCCCTTGCTGAAACTCACCAGCAGGATGCCCAACAGCACCAGGCCGATGATGACGAAGACACCCACTTTCCATTCCAGTCTGGGTTTGTTCATGGTTCAAACTCTATGTTTTTGGCATCCGCGATGCCGTTCACAAATTGATGGACCACGGGATCTTGAGACGAGAACAGCTCGTCCGGAGTGGTGTCCACATATATATGCCCCTTCTTCAGCATCATCACTCTTTGGGCCACCGTTTTCACGGTCCGCATATCATGCGTGACCACGATCGTGGTGGCTTTCAACTGCTCGTTCACCCGCAAGATGAGCTTGTCGATGCTGTCTGAAACAATCGGGTCCAAACCGGTAGTCGGTTCATCATACACGATGATCTCCGGGCGATAGATGATGGCCCGGGCGAGGCCCACACGCTTGCGCATACCGCCGGAAAGTTCTGAAGGTTTCTTCTCCTCCGTGCCGGCCAGTTCCACCATCTCCAAGGCTTCACTGATCTTCTCTTTCTGTTCAGCCGCAGAAAGCTTGCCCTCGCGTTGGAGCACGAACCCCACATTCTCCGCCACGCTCAAAGAATCAAACAATGCGGCACTTTGAAACAGCATCCCGAACTTGCTGCGGACACGTAGCAGCTCCCGCTCTTCCAAGCCGGTGATCTTCTCGCCATCCACCTTGACCTCACCAGAGTCTGGTTCCATGAGGCCGATCAAATGCTTCAACAACACGCTTTTGCCCGTGCCGCTGCGCCCGATGATCACCAGCCGCTGGCTCTCCGGAACGGAAAAGCTCACCTTGTCCAGCACCACATTGGAGCCGAATTTCTTGCTAAGCTCGTGGGTTTCGATCATCAGGGAAAAATCCGGTTAAGCAGCAATGTCAGGAAGAAATTGCTCATCAGCACCGTGATGGACGAATAGACCACCGCCTCGGTCGTCGATTTGCCCACGCCTTCAGCGCCACCTTCACAATTGAGCCCCTTGTAACAACCGATGAGCGCGATGCAGAGACCGAAGATGGTGGCCTTGATGATGCCCGTGTAGATCTCATTGACGTCCGTGTATTTCACCACAAACGCCCAGGAATATGCGGCATCCATGCCTAGTAATCCCACGCCTAAAACGTATCCAGAACCGATGCCGATTGCGACTGCCTCAATGGTCAGCAAGGGCATCGCCACCAAGGTCGCCAACAATCGAGGAACGACGAGATAATCGACCGGATGTGTAGCCAAGGTGCGCAAGGCATCGATCTGCTCCGTTACCTTCATCGTACCCAGCTCTGCGGCCATCGCTGCGCCCACGCGACCAGCGACCATCAGGGCCGTCAACACCGGTCCCAGCTCACTGCACATGGAGACGCTCACCACCGCCAAGGTGGCCGAGTCCATGTGGACCTTGTGAAATTGGAAATACGTCTGCGCACAAAGCACCATGCCCGTGAATGCGCCGGTGATAAGTACGACCGATTGCGACTTCACTCCGATGAAGTGCATTTGCTGCATGAAACCGTCCCAGTTGAACTTTTGCGTGAAGAGAGATTTCCCGATCTCCATCAGCAGCAATGTCAACCGTCCCAGTCCGCTTACCCACGATTCCAATCCCGCTCGGTTTACCATGTTCCCCCTCATCCTAGCACAGGAAGCCCTTTTCGTCCTCCCAAAAACAAACGCCATCCGTTTGGCGGATGGCGTCTGTCCGTCTAAACAATTCTATTTACCACTGTCTTTAACTCGATAGCGCGCCTTCGGCGGCAGCCTTCTGGTTGAAGAGCAGCACTCCATCACCCAGAGTCACCTGGACCGGTTCGGTTCCGGTCAAATGGCCCTTCAAGAGCTCTTCAGCCAGCGGATCTTCAAGATAACGTTCCACCGCACGACGCATCGGCCGGGCACCATACGCCGGGTCGAATCCCTTCTCGGCCAGGAAGTCCTTGGCCTTGTCGTCCAGCTCCAGCTTCAAGTTCCGGTGCTTCAGGCGCTCCATGACCTTCTTCACTTCGAGGCCCAAGATTTCGAACAGGTCCGGCTTGCCGAGCTGGCGGAAGACGATGATGTCATCCAACCGGTTCAGGAATTCCGGACGGAACGCGCGCTTGGATTCTTCCACGATCTTCTCGCGCATGCGCTCGTAGGTGGATTCATCCGTATTCACACCGAAGCCCATGCTCGTCTGCTTCTTGATCGTCTCCGCACCCACGTTGGACGTGAGCAGGATGATCGCATTGCGGAAGTCCACGATCCGGCCCATGCTGTCCGTCAGTTTGCCCTCTTCAAGGATCTGCAAGAGCATGTTC
>JAJNBN010000078.1 GCA_021156225.1 Verrucomicrobiota bacterium
GGGCTTGGCGAATGAATATTTCGTGGATGCCCAGCATACGCCGACGACATGTCCGAATGGTCCGCAGGTGTTAAACATCAGCCTGTGGCCCGGGGCGAATGATCCGCAACCGGTGACGCCGAGGGGGTCGGCTTCCTTCAAACCGCGGGATATGGAGCTGGCTCATCATGATGCCATCTGGATGTTCACGGACGTGCTGTTCGGCACCAATCCGTATAATCCGGTGGTGTTCAACATCGACGGGCTGGCACCGATCCAAGGGCGCTTCCATCATTACAAAGGTTGCTTTTGGCTGGAATGTCTCGTATCCAACTACGCGTTACATCTTAATTCGATCGTTCTTAGCGACCGCGAAATCGTGCCGCTGATGGATGGATTGGAATTAAAGATCGGCAATGTCAGTTTCCGGGTGGAGATCGTAACCGAGGAAGTAATCACTGAAAACTCGCCGTCCGGCATCGAATTCAATCAATGAACGCATGGCTTGAAACTCCGTTTGGTGACCAGATACCGATCACGGGCAATTGCTCGATGGGGCGTGATCCGGGCAACAACCTGGTGCTCACGGGGCATCAGATCTCGCGACGGCACGCGATGATCCACTTGCAATCGAACGAGGAGTATTGGCTGGTGGACCTGGGCAGCCGTAACGGAATCATGCGCAACGGTCATCGGGTGACGCAGCCGGTGGCATTGAAGAACGCGGACCGGTTGGAGGTCGGCGGTCAGGTGCTCATCTTCCGGCAGAAATTATCAGAGGCCAAGGAAGGTGAGATCACGAAGGACACGGCCACGGATGAACGCACGGTGGCGGGTCATAGCACCGCACCATTGTGGTTGCTGCTCGCGGACATCATGGACTTCACACCGTTGAGCCAGACGATGCCAGGTGATCAGTTGGCGAAGCTGGTCGGGCATTGGATCTCGGAGTGCAAGCGCATCGTGGAAAGTCACGATGGCGAAGTGAATCAATATCTGGGGGATGGTTTCCTCGCCTACTGGCCTTCACCCGATACGAGCGCGCAGAAGATCACGGATACGATCAAGGACCTGAATAAGTTCCGCGCGGAGACGACGCTCTCCTTCCGCTTGGTGATGCATAATGGACCGGTGACGATCGATTATTCCATCAGCGGCGGAAAGAACAGCCTCATCGGACCAGATGTGAACTTCACATTCCGCATGGAGAAGATCGCGGGCAAGCTGGGCGTGAGCTGTATGGCTACTGCGGGGGCGGCGGAGAAGTTGAAGCCGTGCGGTCAATTGACGCCGTTGGGGGAATTCGAGCTCACAGGGTTCGACGGGAAGTTCCCGACGTTCAAGTTCGAGCCGAACGCGTGATCGTCGGCGATCAGGCCGCGTGCAGTTTATCCATCGCGGCGAGGAGTCGCTGGTTGCAAGCACGGAGGTCTTTCGCCAACTGGCTGGCGCAACCCCAGAGCAAGCGGGTGTGAGCGGAGGGATTCGAGGACTGAAGTTTCTTCAGCACATCCGCCGAGAGCACGACCACGGAGGTTTCTCCGGCAGCCTGACAGGTGGCGGTGTGTTGTTCGGTAGCGAGAAAACCCACGAGGCCAAAGAACTCGCCCGGCCCGAGTGTTCGCACAATGGGAACCCGGCCACCTGCGCCGCTGGAGGAGATCGCCACACTGCCCGAGCAGATGCCGAAGATGGAGTGTTCGATACCCCGGCTCGATTCGCCCTCGCGAAAGAAGACATGACCGTTCGGAAATACCTGCGAGTTCGCCTTCAAACTGTCCCAGTCGGAGGGCTCGAGTGTTTCAAAGGGAAAAGGGTGGGTTTTCACAGAATTAATCTTTGTGAAGGCCGAAGAAACGGGTGAAGAGGCCGTCCACCTCCGCCTTCTTCACGGCGGGCGGGGCACTCAGCAGCGCGGTGTTGCGCTCGAACTTCACGAGGCTGTCGCTGGTGCGATGGAGACGGGAGGCGAGGTCGCTCATCAGAGTGCTGATCAGCGTGGCGGCACCTGTGGGATCTTTCTGGATAAACTCTTTCAGCGAATCGTGACTGAACTCCAAAACGGCCGCCTGGCCCAAGACGCTGACGGTGGCGGTGGCCGGCCCGGGATCGAGAAGGCAGACTTCGCCCACCCAATCGCCACGACGCATGGTAGGTATCTGCACGGCGGAGTTGCCTTGCTTCACCGAGACCCGCAAGACACCGCTGTGCAGCACATACAACGAGCGGGAAACTTTGCCGGCCTCACAGACGGGGGCCTCGTGACCCAACTCGACGAGGCAAAAAAGATAGCCCAACTGACGTAATGATTCCGGGCTCAGTCCTACACCCAGCTTGGAAAGAGTTTTATTGGTATCAGTATCCATCCGCTTGTCCCATGGGTCGTACAGCCCTGCGCCCATACTTTTGGCAATCGCCGCTAGTTGTAAATGATTTTCCGGCGAATGTGTGAAAGATCTAATCCCTCGGAAGTGGAAAACAAAAAGAGCGAAGCGGAAAGTTAACTTTCCCGCTTCGCTTGAAACTGTGGCTGCAAGCCGGACCGGTTCGAGGCCGGTTGAATCGTGACTTACGATTTCAGCGAGCGCCCGCTCATGGTCATGAAGCCGCCCACAATGGCGGCTACAATGCCGCCCACGAGCATCCACATGGACTTGTCGGTGGGGTTACCGGTGAAGGCACGCGAGACATCGGAGCTGAAAGAGTCGGACGCTTGCAGACCGAACACGATCAATATCGCGCCACCTACCAGCAGGGCTATTCCTAGGTACTTGTTCATATATTGCCTTTCATTCGGGTCAGTTGATACCGGGAGTTCAGGGAGAACTCGTCTTGTTTAGACTCGCCGTTGGCCACTGATCAGTGCGACCAGGAAGAAAACGATGAAGACCAAAAACAGTATTTTGGCGATGCCTGCGGCCGCACCAGCAAGACCAGTGAAGCCCAAAACCGCCGCAATCAGGGCGATGACCAGGAAGGTTAGTGTCCAGCTTAACATATAGTGCCTTTCATTTGTAGTTGATTAGGTTGCATCTACCTCATGTATAAGCGTTGACTGGGCCAACCCCTCGGTGGGCTGTGATTAGGGGCGTAATTATTTAATAATAAGCAGGTTATGTGCTTTGTGGACGCCGCCCGTTGCTGAGGCAGTATGCAGTTGGGCAAAGCGAGCTGTTGCGTTTTGCCTGAAAAAAGAGAAGGGATTGAGGGTCAGGAAGCGGGTGCAAGCACGATAGGCTCAGGCGCTTGTAAGGGTTCGCGTACGGGAGGGGCACCACAAAGGCTGAGCAACTGGGTTCTCGTCTCCGAAAACGAGTGGCTGATGAGAGTGACACTGTCGGGTTCCGGCAACCCCTTGGGCGGCGTCACTGCACCCCATGACCCGACCACGAGAGGCATTTGTGGCGAGTGCTGGCGCAGTTGCGGAAAGAAGCTGCCAGCCGGGAAAGTTTCATCGTCGGCGAGCCGTCCGAAACAAACCACTGTGGGTTTCAGAGCGGCGATCTCGGCCATTTTTTGCCGGTCATCCAAATCTGCGGAAAGAACGGGCATGAAAATACCATCCGCTTTCAGCAGATCGGCCAACAGCAGAAGCGCCATTTCATCCGTAGCATCAGTCGAGGGACATCCAACTACTGAAGGATGGGTGGCAGCGGTGTTCAAAGGCCTATCCTGATCCGTTGCCTTGATGCGGTTCTCCTCCAATAGCAGGCGGAGCATTTCAAAGGCCTTTTTCTGCGCCTGAATCGACAACTTTCCATTGATCCGGTCATAGCGGCAATCCGACAGCACGGCCAGCAGCAGACTTTCAAACAACTCCGTGCGCGAATGGGTTTTCAGGTAGTCTTTCACGAGGGCGTACGCCTCATCATGGTTCTGCGCGACCAGCCGTTGATAGAGCGCTTGATGCGGTGTCAGCGCGGCTTTGCTATCCAGCATGAGCGCGATGAATTTCAGCTCCGGAACGCTCTTGCAGATCACCACGAAGCAGACCGTCAGCGGGGCGGCGAGCACCAGTCCCAGCGGACCCCAGAGCCACGTCCAAAATGCCATCATGACCAGCAGCGCCACTTCCGAAACGCCGATTCCCTGGCCGTAAATCACCGGTTCCAAAACCATGTTGTTTATCAGCTCCCAACCCAAGATGAGACTAATCACGATCAGCGGCAGAGCCCAACTGTTGAACACGGCCAGACTCATCAAAGTCGGTGCGATGGCGCCCATGATGGGGCCTGCGTAAGGAATGAAGCGCGCAATGCCCGCCAGAAAACCCCACAGCATGGCATACGGCAGGCCGATCAGAGAAAGGCCTGCGGCGATGCCGACGCCGAAAATGGCATTCAACATGCATTGACGGACCAAGTAGCGGCTCACCTTCTGGCTGACCTCCTCGATCGCCTTGGTCGTATCCACCAGACGGTTGCGTCCCGCCAGATGCAGCAAGCGATCGCGTAAATCCTCCCGGCGCAAAAGCATAAAGACCACCAATACGACCACTAGGCCGGCTGAACCCAGTTGCTCCAAGAGGGAATCCAAGATCGGATCCTCTTGTGCCACGGTGGTTTTCTCCTGCACCACTACGGGCGCATTGGTCGCGCCTCCGGCCAGATTGGTATTCTGAATCCCGCTGGGGGCATCGTTCTGTTTCAGCTCATCCACGATCTCCTTGGCGATATCTTTCACCTTCGTGAGCGACTCGCTTTTGCTGGCGCTGCGGATATCAGAAATCTTTTCCCGGATATTTTCGCGGTAGGCGGGCAACTCGTTGGCCAGACTTTTTAATTCCACCACGATGATCGTGCCAATGGTGCTCAAAACGGCAAAGGCCAACACCACCGTAAGGATCACGGAGAGCACATGCCCCAGCCCCCACCGGCGCAGGCAATTGACCACGGGGGAGAGGATGAAGGTGAGCAGAATTGCCAGCGCAATGGGGATCAAGACCTCACGACCAAAATAAAGAATTCCGATCACCAACGTCCCGCAGGCGAGAAAGAGAAATGTCGAGATACCGCGGGCACGTCTAGTTTTAGGTTTGATCGAATTCATAATCCCGCTCAACGAATGGAAAAAAGGCCAGACTGGAGCCGTTGCTTGGCAACGGCTCCAGTCAGACCCATGTGCTAACGAGTCGGTTCAATACCGACGTGCGTTACTGGAATCACATGCCTCATCAATGGCTTCGCGGACCTTGTCCTCAGTTTCACCGGTCCGTTTCTGGATCCGGCCCACGAGTTCTTCTTCTTTGCCTTCGACAAAACGCAGATCATCGTCGGTGAGCTTAGCCCACTTTTGCTTCAGCCGTCCTTTAATAATGTTCCAGTTACCTTTCATGACTAATGTGCTCATTTGTTTTAAGGAGTTAAGGGTTGTCTTGCTTTGGTTTAGTTGGCGTCTCCCACATTGGGAACGACCGTCATGTTTCCTATCAAGGCGCAGGTTAAGTGCCATCAGCCGTGAGCCTTATGTATTGCCTTGGAAGTGAATGGGTTGTGCTTTAAGCCGCTCAGTTAAAGGGGGCCATATTTGTTGCGCTATGCATGGCTTGTGACCGCTTTTTGCAGGTTATGGGCTGAGCAGCTCATTTGGTGATTGAGGGAGGCTCAATCTGCCATTCTTGGGTCGGAACAAATAAACGTAAGATTCTTCGCCAGAGTGCGTTGGTCGCTTTTCATGCGTCTTGCAATGCCGCTAAATGCAAGGCGTGCAGAATGCGTGTTATCCGCCGCTTTTCAGCTCCTTTAAATTGGCGTAAGGCATTGCAGCTAAGTATCTTAAAATATCTGCTGAAATAGGTATGATTCCCGCTGATCAGAAGTGACTTCAAAGTTTGATGACGCACCAAAAACAACAACCTATGACAAAACAAATGCTCCTTTGTCTTACGAATTCCCCCTTGCATGCGCATCAGGTCGTTGATTGGTTAAAGCAGGAGGGGTTTCCCACACAGGACATTTCGGCCTGCGTGCCTGAGAAAAATGTCACCTGTCCCGCGTTTGCGAAAAGCCGGGAAGTTGCGAGCAACAGCGGCACTGTATCCTTCAGCCGGACGGACGATTGGACCAGTGCCCGTCAGATCACGGTCCTTGGCCGGCGCCTTTCCAAGTCGGCCAAATCGGTCACTAAAAGTTTTAACCGCGGGAGCATGGCGGATTTCCTCATCGACAACGGTTTCTCTGAACCCGATGCGCGGCGATATGAAGTGGAAGTCCAAGGCGGCGGCATCTTGATCTCGGTGCACACTGCCAGCCGCGCCAAATTGCGCCGCGCCAAAGAAATTCTCGAAATGGCCGGAACCCAAAATATTGCTGCCGTCACGGCTGGTTGCCGCAACTGGCTCCAAACGGGGATGGCTGTCCTATGATTTACCAAATGTGACGCACCTGCGCTAAGCGGGAGGTCGTCGTAAACAAAAAAACCTAACCACTTAGCTTATGTTATACACTCTTGCACTCATCTTGATCATCGCCTGGTTGCTGGGACTGGTATCGTCCTACACGCTGGGCGGCTTTATTCACATCCTGCTGGTCGTGGCGATCGTCGTCCTTCTCGTGCAGGTCATCCAAGGCCGGAAAATCACCTAAGTGATCATGAGCCAATTTTTCAAATCCTAACCAAGAAAGAAATCGCATGAAAAAGCATACTGCAGCGGTGTCCCATGACCTCGAAACGTTGGCGGATGACGCCCGTGCCCTGTTGGCCGCCACGGCGGACGTGGCGGAGGAAAAAGTAGTGGCCGCACGCAAACGCGTGGAAGACGCCCTGGAAAACGTGCACGACCAGGCACTGGCCGGCGTCAAGGCGGCGGACAAGACCATCCGCACGCATCCTTATGAATCCATCGGCATCGCCTTGGGTGTCGGCGCCTTGATCGGCTATCTGCTGGGCCGGCGCAATTAAAAGTGCCCTATGGAAATGAGCTCCGGAAAGTTTGGTCAAGTCGGGACCATTGCCAAGCGGATGCTGCATCGCTTGCTGGCCATCGGCGAAAACCGCATCGAGCTCTTCCTGCTGGAATTGCAGGAAGAGCGCGAGCGCTTGGTCAAGGTGCTGTTGCTCGCGGTGGGCGTGATGGCCTTCGGCCTGCTCGCAGGTGTGGCCCTGACCCTCGCGGTGATGCTGCTTTTCTGGGAATATTCACCGGCGTTGGCCATGCTCATTCTGACGGTTTTATACGCTGGATCAGCGGCCGTTCTTTACAAGCGGATGACTGCTCTGCAGAAGGATTGGCAAACCCTTCCGGGCACTCTGGACCAATTACGAAAGGACCGCGAATGCCTGGATCAAAACCTGCCTTGAGCTGCCTGCAGGCCCGCAAACAATTGCTCCTGCTGGAGAGTGAACTTAACCGGGCGCAATTCCGCAGCGATTGCGCATCATTAAGCCAGGAAGTCTCCGCCATTGTAGAGGAGGGGCGGTCATGGGTGAACACGGCGAGCATGCTGTTCACCGGATTCAAAGCGGTTCGACGCATGTGGTCGGATAAAGGTGATAGTCGGCCACGCCAAGGTGTTTTTTCAAGCCTGCTTCAGTTGATACGCACGGGAGCATCCATTTGGATGAAGATCCGCGGGGGGAAAGTTTAAGGGATTATGTTAATGAAAAAAGGTATCGGACGGGCGTTGCTAATTGTTGCCAGCCTGTTCGGGCTGGCCTTCGGAGCTCAGGCGCAGCTTGATCCAATGAAACGGAGCATGCTGCACTTGGGCTACGATCAGGCGTTCAGCGGACAGGGGCCGCAAGCAGCGTACGCCTTTTATTACTATAACGATCCCGATTTTCTCACCACCAACAAGACCCTTCGCTTGGTGGTGGCTCCGGTTTATCTGGATGGTGAACTCGGTTTCAAACAACTGCTCTCGCCCAATACTGATGTCGGTATCGGCTTTAGCGGTGGGGGTTTCAGTGATAATTTTTACGAAGTCAGGCAGGGCCATTACTACAAGGAAGAAAGTTTTGAGGGTCACGGCGCTGGCCTGTCTCTGAATGCCTATCAGAGACTGAATCCGAGTCAGGACATCCCCCTGAGCCTGATTGTCCGGGGCGGTTTTCGTTACTCGATCTTTGGTGAGTCAGATAGAACGGCGGGCAACTTCGACGTGCCCAGTGACCACAAGGTCCTCTTTCTACGCACGGGTCTTCGCTTCGCGGGCAAAGAACCCGTGCTCTATCCGCAACTCGGCTTGGAAATCTCTGTCTGGTACGAGCGGCAGAACCGCTTTGACAGTGAAAGTTATGGCTTCGCCCAAGACCGGCAGATGCAGGCAAATGCCGATCTCTACTGGGCCTATGCGGGTGTGAACTACGCCTGGACGAACATCGGCCATCAGGTTTCTTTTGCAGTGACTGCGGGCGGCTCTGAGAATGCCGATCGTTTTAGCGCCTGGCGCTTGGGCAGCGTTCTTCCTTTGGGTGCCGAATACCCACTGAGCCTCCCGGGCTATTATTATCAAGAGCTGAGTGCCGTGCGCTTTGTGCATCTGCACAGCAGTTATATGATTCCCCTAGATGCCTCCTTGCGTTGGCAATTCCGCCTGGAGGCCGCGACGGCGGGTCTCGATCACTTGCCAGGCTTCCAGCAATCAGGCTGGCAAACGGGCGCGGGTGCCGGCTTGTCGTACATGCCCAAAAGCCAAAGTTTCAGAGCTGTGTTAAGGTATGGCTACGGTTTTAATGCCCGTCGGACCCAAGGAGAGGGTTCTCACAGTGTCGGAATCCTTTTCCAATACGACTTTGAAGCGCGAAAACGGGCGGCAGCTCAGGATGGGAAGTAAATCAAACAGCATGTCATCGACACGCCGTCTTTGACATGTTTATTGCTTTTTGCAATGTTTGATTTAGGGAAAGATTCAGTACCGTGGGCGTGGTCACTTCGGTGAGGCTAACGCCTTTGATGTCAGCAGTTTAGCGGTGGTAGAATATGTTACGGCAACCTAGCAACCAGTTTTATAAAACTGTGGTTTCAGTCTGGCTTACCCTTTCCGTGGCCAGCGTGCTATTGGCTGCCCTGACATGGGTGCAACTCTCCGAACGGTTGGCCGTTGCGCGTCAGGCTGTCGCAATCCGTTCAGAATTGGATCAGGTTCTCAAGCTGGTGCTGGACGTGGAAACCTCTGCCCGCGGCTTCGTCATCACGGGAAATAATGATTTTCTGATTACCATGAAGGAGGCAGAGGTATTGCTGCCCAAGAAATTCGACAAGCTTACCGACCTGACCCGGCAAGATCCGGAACTGCTCAAGCGGATTATCGACCTGAGTGGGAAGGTGGAAATCAATCTCAGCACCCAACGCAAAACTGTATCGGTCCGGCGGGAGGAGGGTTTTCTGCCCACCAAAGCGCTCTTGGGCGATGGTCAGGCCAAGAAGGTGATGGATGAGATTCGCGCCGAAGTGGCGACCATTCACCAGATGAGGGCTCACTTGATTTCGGATGAGGGAAACAAGGAACGGGCAGAACTGCGACGGGCGAGCCTCACGAGTTTTGTCGCCGGCATCTTGGGCCTCGGAGCCGGTCTGTTCGCTTTCTGGCTGGCCCGCCTCACCTTGAAACATCAGGAACGGGAACGCGTGCTGGTGGAAGCCAAGCTGCAAGCCGAACGGAATAACGCTGAGAAGACTGTCTTCCTCGCCAACGTGAGTCACGAGATCCGCACGCCGATGAATGCCATCCTGGGCTTCAGCGAACTCCTGAGCGGCGAATTGCGTGAACCCCGGCAGCGCCGTTACGCGAAGGCCATTCGTTCCAGCGCCGGTTCCTTGTTGCAGTTGATCGATGATGTGCTGGACATCTCCAAGATCGAAGCGGGCGCCACGATCCTTCGTCCCGAACCCACTGATCCCCGTGAACTCTGTGAATTTGTGCGCACCGTCTTCGCCGAGATGGCGATGCGCAAACAGATCCGGCTCAATTGCCACATGGCGGAAGACATGCCGCGGGCACTCCTGCTGGATCGGCTGCGGCTGCGCCAGATTTTGGTGAATCTCGT
>JAJNBN010000619.1 GCA_021156225.1 Verrucomicrobiota bacterium
GATACTTTTCACGAGCCCGGCCAAGCAATTGGCCGGGCTTTTTTATTGTAGCCGCCGACGTGAGGAGGCGGAACTGGCGTTTTAGAAAGAACGGGAAATGTCCAAAAGCAAACGAGGCTGGATCGCATGATCCAGCCTCGTTCGAATTTGGTCTGTCTATCCAGCCTAGCCCATGATGCGGCTGCCGCTGGTGAGCTTGATGCCCTTGAGCTCCATCTCGAGCTGTTGCGGGTTGGACGCCTTGGCCAGCGCTTCATCCTTGGTGATGATGCCTTTGTTGAAGAGATCCAGCACCGCTTTGTTAAAGCTCTTCATGCCGTCTTCCTCACCCGTTTCAATGGCGAGTGGCAATTCTTTCAGGCGATTTTCCTCGATGAGTTTGCGGACCATGGGGGAGTTCACCAAAATTTCCTGGGCGGGGACCATGCCGCCGCCGATCTTGGGGATCATGCGTTGAGCCACGATGGCTTGCAGCGTGCTGGCGAGCTGGCGACGCACCTGCTCGCGTTCATTTTCCTGGAAGAAGTCGAGAATACGGGTGACCCCCAACGCCGCATTCGTGGTGTGCAGCGTGGACATGACCAAGTGACCGGTGTCAGCAGCACCCATGGCGGTGCGGAAGCTGATGGCATCACGCATTTCGCCGACCAGAATGATGTCCGGGTCCTGACGCAAGGCGTGCTTCATGCCTTTCTGGAAAGATTCGCAATCGAGACCGATTTCACGCTGCTCGATGACGCATTGATTGTCCTCGTAACTGTATTCGATCGGGTCTTCCAACGTCACGATGTGCTTGCGGTAATTGTCGTTCAGGTAGCTGATCATGGCAGCCAGCGTGGTGGATTTGCCGGAGCCCGTGCCGCCGGCCATCAAGATAATGCCACGGGGAGCCTCCGCGATTTTCAGGGTAAGGGGGTCCAAGCCCAGGCTTTCGAAGGAAGGCACCTCGTTCTTCACATGGCGCATCACGAGCGCGTAAGTGCCACGCTGCATAAAGAAGTTGGTACGGAAACGGCCAGCATCCGCCGTGTAATAGGAAAAGTCGGCACCTTTTTCCGTCTCGAACTGTGGCTTGGCGTGTTTCGGGATGATGGCTTCCTCAAGAAATTCGAAATACTCCTGATCGGGAACCGGGGCTTCAATGGTGACCAGTTTGCGATGGAGGCGGAAAACGACCGGGTGACCAGCCTTCATGTGCAAGTCGGAAGCCCCCGCATCGACGGCAGCTTTTAAAATCTTATGGAAGAGGACGAGGCGTTCGTCATTGATCGGGTGATGCATGCCTCAACGAATACGAAGAAGAGCAGACTCCGTCTAGCCCAGAGAAGCACTCAGATGCAGATTTCCGAAGACGAAAGGATGACCGGCCCTAGAACAACGGCCGGAGGGATAGAAGTAGCCAACCACTAAGCCAAGCACAGTGCGCCTAGGCGCTCCTGTGCCTGCTTGGAAAGATTCATGAAGATGAACGAAACGACATAACCGCTCTGGCGGTTGCCCTCGCAGGCCACCACCACACCAGAGCCGCGCACTTTCTTGGCGTCTGGAGATTGGATGTCGATGGTCATCTCGGACCAGACCGGGATCGACTTGCTGCTCAGGAACTCGATGCCGTTGCTGCGAAACTTGATCGCTTGGGTGGAGAGGGTTAGGCGTACCTCAGATTGGTTCTGCGGATCAAATACGCCGGAAGTATCAAGTTTGCTTGTGCTCATCGCATTCTAAATTTAACACATCACACCCAATCGTCAATTCCGGGTTACCACTCAATTACAGCGGCCCCCCAAGTGAGCCCCGCACCGAAGGCCAGGAGCAAAACCAGGTCACCCCGTTGGATGCGGCCCTCACTGACCGCCTCATCCAGGGCGATGGCCACGGAGGCGGCGGAAGTATTGCCGTATTTGTGCAAATTGACGAAAAGCTGCTCTGGCTTGGCCCCCAAACGGTCACCCACGGCATCTATGATGCGCTGGTTGGCCTGATGCGGGATGATGCACTTGATCTGTGTGATATCGAGTTCGCACCGTTTCAAGGCTTCTTGCGAGGCCGTGTACATCGCGTTCACGGCGTTCTTGAAGGTTTCCTTGCCGTCCATTCGGAGATAATGCAGGCGCGCATCCAGCGTCTTTTGCGAGGCCGGATGACGGCTACCGCCACCAGGCATGGATAGGAGCATAGCCTTGCTGCCATCCGCACCCATGCAGGCTGTCAGCAAACCGTGCGTATTGGGCCGGTTTTGCAGGATTACCGCCCCTGCCCCATCACCGAATAGCACACAGGTATTGCGGTCCGACCAGTCGATGATGGAAGAAAGCTTTTCCGCGCCGATGACCAGCACCGTGTCATACGTGCGGGACATGATGAACTGCTGGCCGACTTCCAAGGCGTAGATGAAACCCGAGCAGGCCGCTTCCAAATCGAATGCCGCCGCCTTCTTCGCGCCCAGCTTGGACTGCACGATACACGCGGTGGCCGGAAAGGGCATGTCCGGCGTGATGGTGGCCACGATGATCAGGTCGATCTGGTCAGCAGTGACGCCGGCACGCTCCATCGCTTTCAGAGCGGCTTTGGTGGCGATATCCGAGGTATACTCATCTTCTGCCGCCATCCGCCGTTCCTTGATGCCCGTGCGCGTGGTGATCCATTCGTCCGTCGTCTCGACCATTTTTTCCAGGTCGGCGTTGGTCACGATCTTTT
>JAJNBN010000620.1 GCA_021156225.1 Verrucomicrobiota bacterium
TGAACATGCGGGTGTTTCGTTCAGAAGCAGTGGTGATCCGATTCTGTTCATCAACAATCCGCCGGGTGTGCCGCAGGAATTGCGTCGCAAGCAGCTTGATGGGTTGCGCAAGTTGAATGAAATGAATTTCAAGCAGGTGGGCGATCCGGAGACGCATACACGCATCCAGCAGTTCGAGATGGCGTTCCGCATGCAGGCGAGCGTGCCGGAGCTGACGGACATCGCGAGCGAACCGGAATCCACCTACAAGCTCTATGGTGACGAGGCGAAGAAGCCGGGGACTTTTGCGGCGACGTGCTTGCTTTCACGACGGTTGCTGGAGCGGGGCGTGCGGTTCGTGCAGGTGTATTTGAACAACTGGGATCATCACTCGAACGCGGGCGGGCGTCTGCCGATGCAGTGCAAGGACATCGATCAGGCGACGTATGGGCTCATTCAAGATTTGAAGTCGCGCGGGATGTTTGAGGACACGCTGATCATCTGGGGCGGGGAATTCGGGCGGACGATCTACAGCCAAGGCGGACTATCGAAGGAGAATTACGGGCGGGATCATCATCCGCGCTGCTTCACGATGTGGATGGCTGGCGGGGGTTCCAAGGGTGGGACGATCTATGGCGAGACGGATGAGTTCAGCTACAACATTGTGAAAGACCCGGTGCATGTGCGGGACTTCCACGCGACTATTTTGCATCTGCTAGGCGTGGATCACAATCGCTATAGCTACAAGTATCAGGGGCTGGATCAGCGCTTAACGGGGGTGGAGGAGGCGCATGTGATCAAGGATTTGGTGAGTTGATGCGGACTAAGTGGCGATGGGAAAAGTGAGAGAGACGTGCGTGGGTGGTGGAGCGAATCTATCCTACTTTTGCTCAGGTATGTTGCTGTGCCCGAGGACGGGCACGCTCCAAAAACAAAAATGGCGCTCTGGTTGCCCAGAGCGCCGAAGTCGCGGTCAGCAAATCTTACTTCGCGCCGAGGATCGCATCCTTCGCGGCCTTGGCCACGCGGAACTTCACGACCTTCTTGGCCGGGATCTTGATCGCTTCGCCAGTGGCCGGATTGCGGCCCATGCGAGCTTTGCGGTTCACGAGCACCAGCTTGCCGATGCCAGGGAGGGTGAAGGAGTTCTTGGCCTGCTTGTAGGCGAGGGAGGCGATTTCTTCGAGGATCGCGACAGCTTGTTTCTTCGAGATCTCAGCCTTCTCTGCGAGAGCGGCGGCGATTTGCGACTTGGGCGTATTAATATAGGTGAACGGCATCCACGCAAGCAGAAAAGTTCAGAAAAGCGTGGTTTTCCTCAGTTTTTCTCTCCCCTGCTGCGGGGCTTGACTTGGTCGTATGAATGCGGAAGATGCGCGTGTGGCTAGCCTGTTTACCATCCAAGGCGACACTCGCTATGAGATCGTCCGCAAAATCTTTGAAGGCGGCATGGGCGTGGTCTATGAAGCCGAGCAGCACGGTGCGCGCGATTTCGTAAAGCGGGTGGCCATCAAGGTCATCCGTCAGAGTTACGCGAACCAGAAGCAATTCATCGAAAACTTTGTCGGAGAAGCGAAGCTCGTCGCCGATCTCATCCATACCAACATCGTCCAGACGTATCAATTGGGCGAAGCCAGCGGCATCTATTTCATCGCCATGGAGCTGATCCGCGGCGTGAACATGGAGCAGTTCGCGCAGCAGTTGGTGGATAAGAAACGCCCGCTTTCAAGGGATTTGGCCGTATTTATCGCCAGCCGCATCGCCCGTGGGCTTGCCTACGCGCATGCGAAGACGGACCGGGACGGCAAGCCTTTGGGCATCGTCCACCGGGATATCAATCCTAAGAACATCATGATCGCCTTCGAAGGCGACGTGAAGGTGACCGACTTCGGCGTGGCGAAGGCGCGCGGATTGCTCGTGGATAATGAGGGTGAAGTGGTCGCGGGCAAGGCGGACTACATGAGCCCCGAACAGGCGGATTTCCGCATCACGGACAAGCGCTCGGATGTGTTCTCAGTGGGGGTGGTGCTGTCGTTCCTGCTGTTGGGCTACAATATCTTCAAAGGCAACTCGGTGGAAGAATCCCGCCAGCGGGTGATGACCATGGCGATACCTGACTTCCGCCAATTGGATTCCCGCATTGACGAGCCGTTGAACAATATTTTGCAAAAATGCTTCCAGCGTGACCTGTCCAAGCGTCACCAGTCTGCCGAGGAACTCCTCGAAGAACTGGAGCATTACATCTACGATCAGGGCTATGGCCCCACGAACGAGACGTTGGGCCGGTTCATCCGCGAACTGTTCGGGCAGAACAGCCCGGTGGTGGTGGATCATTCCCGTGGCGGTACGGTTGTCCTTGACCGCACGGCCCACATGGCTTCTAAAAACCTGTAAGTGAAAATGAGTCGTTCCTCTTCCTCCGTGGTGAAGCTGGGGCTCGTGCAGACGTCCTGTGTTGCCGATCCCGCCGCCAACCTGAAAAAGACGCTCGCCGCTGCTGAAAAAGCAGCCAAGGCAGGCGCCCAGATTATCTGTACCCAGGAGCTGTTCCGCTCCTATTACTTCTGCCAGAACGAAGACCATGCCAATTTCAAACTGGCCGAGTCGATCCCCGGACCCAGCACGGATGCGTTCCAGAAGCTGGCGAAGAAGTACAAGGTGGTGATCATCGCCTCCCTTTTCGAGAAGCGCGCTTCCGGACTTTATCACAAC
>JAJNBN010000621.1 GCA_021156225.1 Verrucomicrobiota bacterium
CATCGCGAAGTGAATCTGTCGGCCCACTTCCTTGAAACCGCAGGAGGGATAGAGATGATTGCCCACCTCGTTGTAGGCCATCGTCTCGATCATCGCATACTCCATACCCTGCTCCCGGAAATAAGCGAGCGCATGCTCGATCAACTTGCGCCCCAATCCCTGTCCGCGCGTTGAGGCATCTACCGCCAAGTTTGGGATACGCCCCTTGCCCAGTTCGCGATCGATACGCGTGGTGATATAGCCCACCACCTTGCCGTCCGCTTCAGCGACAAACACGCCGGTTGGATTCGCGGCGACATCATCATCGATGTGTCGGGCCTTGCGCCAGCGCCAGTCGTGGCCATTCAAGATGCCGCACTCTTCTTCCACCTTTTGGTCAATGGCGATGCCTGCAAAACCCTCCAAGGTCAGGCGCTTCAATTCCGCCAGATCAGAGGGCTGATAGGTGCGTAAGTGGATGTCCATGCATCTATAATGACGAAAACCGGGCGGGGACTCAATCCCTGCGCCCGGTTTTGATGATCAATTCAAACGGTCACTTGAAATCCGCTTCCAGGACAATGCGATACCGCGCCTTGCCATTACGCAGGTGTTGGATGGCCTCATTCACCTTCGACATCGGGAACACTTCCGTAACCGGGGCGATCTGGTGACGGGCGCTGAAGTCCAACATCTTCTTCACCGTGGCCGGACTGCCCAAGGGTGAACCAGAGATGGTTTTCTGGCCGCCGATCAACGAGAACGCCGCCACCGGAATCGGCTCCAGCACGGCACCCACAAAGTGCAGACGGCCTTGCGGAGAAAGCGCACCGATGATGGTGTTCCAATCCATCGGTGCATTCACCGTGGAGATGATGAAGTCCAAGGAACCAGCGATCTTTTTCATCTGGGCGGCGTCCTTGGAATTGATGACGTGGTGTGCGCCCATCTTCATGGCTTCATCGCGTTTCGATTCACTGGTGGTAAAGGCATGCACTTCGCAGCCCCACTTGTTCAGGAATTGCAACGCCATGTGTCCCAGTCCACCGATGCCGATGACGCCGACACGATCCGTCGGCTTCACGCCACATTGCACGATGGGATTGAAGACCGTGATGCCGCCGCAGAAGAGCGGACCGGCCTTCGCCGCGTCCAGCTTTTCCGGCAAGGGCGTGGCCCAGACCCAATGTGAGCGCAAGCGTTCGGCGAAACCACCGTGGCGGCCCACGATGGTCTCTTCGCCGTTCTGACACAGGTTATGATTGCCCGAGAGACATTGCTGGCAGGACATGCAACTGCCCGAGAACCAGCCGATGCCCACGGTCTGCCCTAGTTTCAGGCCCTTGGCCTGCTCGCCCAATGCGACGATCGTGCCGACCGCTTCATGTCCGGGCACGAAAGGAAACGCGCTGCGGCCCCATTCGTTATCCAGCATGGAGAGATCGGAATGGCAGATGCCGCAATGTGTCACCTTGATCTCGATCTGTTCCGGCCGCAGCGGACCGGGATCGAAGTCCAGGGCGGAGAGTTTTCCGCCTGCTTGCGTGGTACCATAGGCACGAATCTTGTCGCTCATAGTCGGCTAGTTTTAGGGATGACTCTGGTTTTAAGCGGTGACTGCTTGCAGCACCGGGTAATCAGTGTAGCCCTTTTCCGTCCCCCCGTAAAATGTAGACATATCCGGCGTGTTCAGCGGTGCGCCTGCGCGGAAACGCTCGACTAGGTCCGGGTTCGCCAGGAACGGTACACCGAACGCGACCAAGTCCGTTTCATCCTCATTGATGCTATGTGCAGCCGTGGCGGCATCATAGCCAGCATTGGCGATGAACGGTCCCTTGAAAGTCTTGCGCATGTGCGGCGACACCTGCAATCCCGGGATCGCAGACCAGTGGCCGGGCTTGCCTTCCAACACGTGCAGATACGCGAGCTTGAAGCGGTTCAGGATTTTCGCGGCCAGGGTGAAAGTGGCCACGGGATCGCTATCCTTCATGTCGTTGTAGGAATTCGTTGGCGAGAGACGCACGCCGACCCGATCACCAGACCAGGCACCGACCACCGCCGAAGTCACTTCGAGCAGGAAACGCACGCGATTGGCGACGCTGCCGCCGTAATCATCCGTGCGCTGGTTGGAGCCATCGCGCAGGAATTGATCGATGAGGTAGCCATTCGCGGCATGGATCTCCACGCCATCGAAACCGGCTTCACGTGCCAGGCGCGTAGCCCGTGCATAATCGGCCACGACCCCTTCGATTTCCTCCGTCTCCAAGGCTCGCGGGGTCACGTAGGGCTTTGAGCCACTCGCAGTATGCGCGTCACCTTTTGCGGCGATGGCCGAAGCGGAGACGGGTAAGGCACCATTGTGGAAATCTGGATGCGAGGCGCGGCCCATGTGCCAGAGCTGAAGCACGATGCGACCACCGGCTTGATGCACCGCTTCGGTTACCGGCTTCCAGCCTTCTACGTGCGCTTGCGTGTAGATGCCGGGGGCATTCACCCAGCCGACGCCTTGAGCCGAGATGGCTGTGGCCTCAGTGATGATCAGGCCGGCACTGGCGCGCTGGCGGTAATACTCGATCATGCGCGGATGCGGTGTGCCATCCGGATAGGCGCGACCGCGTGTAAGCGGGGCCATGACGAGACGATTAGGCAGGTCCAAAGCACCAGCCTTGAAGGGAGTGAAAAGAATTTCGTGACTCATAATATTTGAGATT
>JAJNBN010000622.1 GCA_021156225.1 Verrucomicrobiota bacterium
GCCGATCAATTGGAAAGATTACAAAGTGGGCATCGGTTGGGATGGGACCGGTAACATGTCATTGATTTATCCTACACCAATTGAGCAGGTGCGGGGTGGCATTGATTCCATGGTGGGCACGTTTTCCGCGTTATTCTCGCCGAAGTCAGATATCAAGCCGCAGCATCTGTCGGGCCCGGTCGGTATCATCCGTATCTATTATCTATTGTTCGAAAGTGATTACGGATGGCGTTTGGCCATCTGGTTCAGTGTGGTGCTGAACATCAACCTGGCCATCATGAATATGCTGCCCGTGCCGGTGCTGGATGGTGGTCATATCACGCTGGCACTGATCAATCTGATCAGCCGTCGCCAGGTTCCGCCCAAGGTGCTCAACTGGGTCTATCAGGCGTGCGCTGTTTTGGTGATCGGCTACATCGTGTATGTTTCGTTTTACGACGTGCAGGATCTGAAACCGAAAGGGTCAGAGGCGCCCCCACCGGAAATGAAGTTCGCGCCTGAGCCGCCCGCGGTCACGAATACCCAGAAGTAGCCATGCAATATTGTTCTTCCCCATTTTTCTTCCAGCGCCGGCAAACCCGTGAAGTGGTCGTGGGTGATCCGGCCAAAGGCGGCGTGATCATCGGCGGCAAGCATCCGGTGGTGAAGCAATCCATGCTCACCTGCGATACGATGAACACGGCGCTCTGCGTGCAGCAGACGTTGGAACTGGTGGCCGTGGGCTGCCAGATCGTGCGCATCACGGCGCCGACGGTGAAGGACGCGGCGAACTTGCAGAACATCGTGGCCGAACTCCACGCCAAGGGCTGCTACGTGCCCATCGTGGCGGACATCCATTTCAAGCCGGACGCGGCCATGGAAGCGGTGAAGTGGGTGGAGAAGATCCGTATCAATCCGGGCAATTACGCGGACTCGAAGAAGTTCGCCATCAAGGAATATACGGACGAGGCCTATCTGGCCGAGCTGCAACGCATCGAAGAAAAGTTCACGCCGCTGGTGTTGGAATGCAAGCGGCTGAAGCGGGCGATGCGTATCGGCACGAACCACGGTTCACTGAGCGACCGCATCATGAACCGCTACGGCGATTCGCCGCTGGGCATGGTGGAGAGCGCGTTGGAATTCGCCCACATCTGCCGGAAGAATGATTTCCATAACTTCGTGTTCTCGATGAAGTCGAGCAACCCGAAGGTGATGATCGAGTGCTACCGTCTGTTGGTGGCGCGCTTGGCGAAGGAAGGTCCGGATTGGAATTATCCGATCCATCTGGGCGTGACGGAAGCGGGTGAGGGTGAGGACGGCCGTATCAAGAGCGCCATCGGCATCGGCTCGCTGCTGTGCGATGGCTTGGGTGATACGATCCGCGTTTCGCTCACGGAAGATTCTCCGCGAGAGATCGCGGTGTGCAATGACCTGGTGGCGCAGATCCCGTTGCTGACGACGAAGACGAGCCCGGTGTCGCATACGCAATTTCCGTTTGATCCGTTCCACTATGAGCGTCGTCTGACGCCGGAGACGGAGTTGAACGAAACGATCAAGTGCGGCGGTGAACAGACGGTGCGGGTGGTGGTGACGAAGGCCACGTGGGAGAAGGTTGCGCCGAAGATTTCCCCGAAGGCGGACGTGAAGCCGGAAGCGGTTTATGAGGATTTGAACATCCTTGAACTGGATCCGACACAGGAGATTTCCAGTGAAGCGATCAATTGCGACACGCAACTGGTGGCAGTGAAGGACGGAGTGCAATTGCCGGTCATCACAGCGTATCGCCTACTGGTGGCGCAGTTGAAGCGCTTGGGCCGCAAGAATCCGATTCTGCTGAAGGATTGCCTGACATTTGAGCCGGTGCCGTTGCATCCGAACATCGCGTTGCTCCGCGCGGCAGTGAACATCGGGGCCTTGCTGGCGGATGGTATCGGGGATGCGATCCTCGTGCGCGGTGAATCCGGTGCGGGTCAATCGTTGCGGCTCGCGTATAATATTTTGCAGGCGGCGGGGTGCCGTTCGTTCAAGACGGATTACGTGGCGTGCCCGAGCTGTGGTCGCACGTTGTTCAATCTCCAGACGGTCACGGCGCGCATCAAGTCGCGCACGGAACATCTCAAGGGCGTCAAAATCGCGATCATGGGTTGCATCGTGAACGGGCCGGGCGAGATGGCGGATGCGGACTTCGGTTACGTGGGTGGCGCGCCGAACAAGATCAATCTTTACGTGGGCAAGACGCCGGTGAAGTTCAACATTCCGGAAGCGGAAGCCGTAGAGCGGTTGGTAGACCTCATCCGCGAGCACGGCAAATGGGTGGAGCCGCAACTGGAAGAAGCTGCTGCGGCGAACTAACACAGCGCGTGGGCTTGCTCCAATCCATCTTCGGCTACAAAGATCCGGCCCAACAGTGGCCGGTGGTGGGTGGCCAGAAGCTGCGGTTCGATTGTGACCAGAACACGCTGAATGGAGTGGGGTTGCATGCGTCATGGACTTCCTTGCAGGTGTTTGGCCCGCCGGAATTGAAGCGGCGCAAGGTGGAAGATTCGCTGGTTTATCTCTCACGCGGTTTCAGTGCGGATCTCTACAAGGGCAACGTGGCCAGCTACAGCTTCGTCTGGAATGATTACTTGAAGCAAGGATTCCAGCCTTTTCAAGGCGCGTTCATTTTCAAAGGCAAAGAACTTCACTTTGACGGAGATACTACGG
>JAJNBN010000079.1 GCA_021156225.1 Verrucomicrobiota bacterium
TGTGACAGGCTGGCCCAGATCAGCGCCCCCGCCAGAACGATCAGCAGAAAGGCGGTTTTTCTCCGGGTTAAGGCCAGCCTCTTCATCTCAATGGTCAGTCAGTATAGTCCGGCGAAAAAGATTCCGCCACGCCAATAGCACCGGGCCGCTTAAACCCCTTTCTGCCAGCGGTTTCCGTCGCTTTTTCCGGCCTCAGAAAAAGGGGAAATCACTAGTTGACGCTCACGGGGGTGCTCGCTAGATTGTGCGCCCGTTTGCGTTCCAGAGTAGCTCAATGGTAGAGCACGCGGCTGTTAACCGTGTGGTTGTAGGTTCGAGTCCTACCTCTGGAGCCATTTTTGTCACTTCTGTCCTTTTATCTCTCTTATCCGTTGAAGCCGAGCATCTAGCAACATTGTGCTCCGGAATTCTCCATGCAAAATGCATCAGTTTTGGGGTAAGACCCTCCCCGCCCTCTGGGCTGTTCATCGCATAGCGGCAATTTGCAAGCTGGCCGACCTTTCACCAGCAGGCTCAGTTTAGTCAAATGTATCCAACTGTGCCAAAACCAGCTAAATTGAAATGTGTTTAAACAATAACAATTCTGTTAAGCCTCTGGAAAAGCGACTGAACCCCATGCTGAAACCGAATCAAGTCCGCATCCGGCTCTATGCCGATGACGAAGAAGTAGTAAGACGTATCTCGGAGCATACGCGGCTTTCCTCAACCGATGTGGTAAGCATGATCCTCCATGCGGCCTTGCGCTCCATCGAGAAAAACGGCGGTTCGTTTTCCATGCCATTGCGCTTCACGATCAACGATGCGGCCCCACCGTCTCCACGGGCAAAAAACGACGGCATCCCGTCATCCCGCATTAAAGGTGATGGAGCTTCACAACCCCGCAGCCGGGGCAAAAAAACATAACATCAAGTTGTTCTTGTTATGAATGACAGTGTCGAGGTCTATCATAAAACTCTCACCGAGTGGGATGAGTTCCGGAAGTGGTGCGAAGACCGGCGCGGTCCCGCCGTGGTGGCGAAGGATTTGACGCTTTTCGTGGAATTATTCCGTGAAACACAAGACCGCATGCGTCATCAGCAATTGCTGCAGTCGCTAGGCACCTGCGCGGCGAAAGATGGGGCCGCCCAATTGGCGATCAGAGATGGGGTCACTGGCGATGGCGCGATCAATCCGTTGCCCTCCGGTTCTCGGTAATCAAAGCATCTCGCTTTGTTATCATTCGCGGACCAGGTTCAGCGGGCGGCCGCGACGGTCTTCTTCTCACTGATGCACCACAGATGGCTGTGCGTGCGGAGAAACAGCTCCCCATCGGATACGGCTACGGAAGAATTCGATTTTTCCTTCCCGCCCAGAGGATTGATCGCGAGCAGTTCAAATTTCGGATTCGCGCGGAATACCACGCCATCACCGCCTTGGGTCAGCGCATAGAGCCGGTCGCCGGAGAGCATTACAGACGACCAGTTCTGGCCCGATGGCCCAGGGCCCTTGATACGTTCTTCCCAAACCAGTTTGCCCGTCTTCAGCTCAAAACATTCTGCCACCCCGGGATCGTTCAAGATGTAGATATGCCCCTCATGGATCACCCCGGAGCCGATGCGCTGCTTCGTCTTCGGGTGATGCCAGAGCCGCGTGGCGGTGACATCGCCATTGCCACCCGCCTTCACCGCTGCGCTCATGCCACCGAAGCCGCCCATGCCCACCACGATGCCATCGCTGTAAAGCGGTGAAGTGTAAACGAGCGGATTCAATCCACCGCACGTCCACAGCTCCTTCCCGGTCTTGGGATCATAAGCACAGATGCGTTTGGGCCAGGTCATGATGAGTTCCTCACGGCCGTTCACGTTGCGCAGGATGGGATCGCTCCAGGAACCGATCCAGATATCCACGTTCTTCTTGCCCGGCTCCGGATTGCCCGCGTTGCCGCCCGGTTCATTGTGCTGCCACACGGTTTTCCCCGTGCGCTTCTCCATGGCGATGAGAAACGATTTCTCACCCGGCCCCACATTCAAGTAACAAAGATCCCCCGCGATCACTGGCGACGCCGCATTGCCCCAGATGTGGATCTGCTTGCCGAGATCACGTTTCCACAGCTCCTTCCCGTTCAAGTCATAGCAAAACACTCCAGCCGACCCGAACGATACTATGATGCGTTCACCATCGGTGACTGGTGAGGCCGAGCAATAAGGATTTGTCGCGTGGGTCGTTTCCGGCTCCGCATACACGGTGCCTTGCTCCCAGAGCAACTTGCCATTCGCGCGGTCGAAGCACATGAGCGTGCGTCGCTTCTCCTTGTCCACTGCTTGAGTGACGAAAACTTTGCCGCCCCACATGATGGGCGTGGAATTCCCCGCACCCGGCAGCGGCACTTTCCAGCGCACATTCGTAGTCGCGTCCCACTTCAGCGGCAGATTGGTTTCCGGCGTGACGCCATCTCCATTCGCGCCCCGCCACGATGGCCAGTTGGCTGCCTGCACTGCCGTGCCAGTAAGGAGCAGCGCGAATGAAAGATAAATTAACGAACGTTTCATAAGTTCCTCCTCAATCGGGATATGATTCCTGGATCAACCGTTTGTAAGCCTGGCGGGCGTGTTCATAATCCGCCTTGGCCTGTTCCATTTCGGGTGGCGCGATGAAGCGCTGCTTCTGCTGCCAGCAATTCTCCACGCCATCCAGGCACCACTCCGCGCTCCTGCGTGAAGCCCGGATGGGCTGGTCACCTACGAGCACAAAGATAGGATTCGTATGCGAGGACGGCAAAATACGCAGCGCCACCCAACTGCTCTTCTCCACCTTCACGTCAAAGCTGATGTCTTGCAGCGAACCATCCGCCGTGATGTTTTTGCGCGCGACTGCGTGACCATTCACGATCGCCTCCACGGCCACTTGGCGCGTGCCATCGATGCGTGCGCGTTCGATCTGCCAGAAAGGTTTTTGATCCAGCGGCCGGTTCTTCAGTTCCGGGTTCGGTACTTCGTTCAACCGCGCGGCCACCTTAGCACTCAGCTTCACCACGCCCGCTTGCGTCAGCTTGAGCTCACTGCCCTTTTCGCCCATCACCACGTTGTTCGCCTTGAAGTCCATCAGATGGCTGTAGCCATCGCTCACGTAATTGCGGCCCACACGGATGGCTTCGCACCACGAATCGTAATCCAGTTTGCCATCGAGCTTCACATAGGAACGCCCCAGACCGACGCGTTCGCCGTAGATGCAGGGGAAATCCGTTTCCCCGCTGATGCGCGTGCGATATCCCACATTCAGCGTGTGATACCAGATGTTCAGTTCCCAGACGGAGGGCGTATCCACCATGGAGAGAAAATCCACTGCCGGCACCAGCTTGCCATCCGGGCCGGGCACCTGATGCGTCACGTTCATGATGTATTCGTTCGCGCCGATGCCATCGAAGCGCGGGCGGTTGTAGTTCGGCAATTCATTGCCCGCCACTTGCAATCCCCAGCCCGTATGCGCGGGCCCGACCAGCGCGCCTTGCTGCTTGGCCCAGCGCAAGGTGTTCAAACACAGCGTGGGCCAGTGGGTGGAGGAATTGCCACCGGGATACATCTGGTCGCGCAGCCGCAACAGGCACAGATGCCCCGAGCGATGTGAGCCAAAGCCGGACACCTCGATGTCATAACGCAGCAAGTAGGGATAGGTGGACACCTTGTCTATATCGCCCGTGAAGAATTGCTTCTGATAATCAAAACACGGTCCCCACGTCAGATTCGCGCCGACCTTCAAGTCCTCACCCAGGCAATGCCGCAGCATGTCCGGCGCATGCACGCCTTCCGTAGGATTCGTATAATGCGCGCAACCCGCCGCATGGATATGATGATCACCGGACCACCAGCCACTGAGGGAGGGATCGATCCAACGGCTCGCCTTGAAGTCGAGTTTCTTGGTCTTGTCCGTGATGGCGACTTCATGGGTTTGGGGAATGGATTCGGGACCACGCGCGAAGATGATGGTGTATTTGCCCGCCGGCAGTTTCAGGCTCTCGCCATCCGCGCGATAGACTTGCGGATGAAAGGCAAAATCTGGTGCGAGACGTTTCGCCTGGCTGGGATAGACGCGCCCGGCCTGGTCGCGCACTTCAAAGCCTGCGGTGGTCGGTTTGCCATTCTCATCCCGTACACCCAGCTTGATCTCGTAGGCAGGCAGACAGGTGAAGAGCATGTCCACGTCGTTACGGAAGCCGAGGTCTTGCGTCCCCTGCCCGACGTTGAAGGACACCTTCGCCTCGCGCTTGCCGGCGTCGCGGCTGTAGAGCTGGACGAGGCGATACTCCACTTCCAGACCGCTCAAGGCAGGCGTGAGCGGTTGCCGGTCGAACATCTGCAGATCCAGCCAACGTGCGTCTTGGGTCTGTGGGGTGAAACTGCGGGGTTTGCCTTTCGCCGCGCGATCAGAAGGCGTATTCGCACTGCCAGACTGGAAAAGAGATTCTGCGTTGGGACTCAGGCCAGCCAGAGGAGCGGTGGTGCCCGCTTCATTGTGAACTTTCACGAGGAACTGCCGCCAGCCTTGTTCCACCAATTCCGCTTTCGCCGGACCGGCCGCCACCTTCACGCGCATCTCCGGATTGATGTGCACCACGTAGAGGACGTGTTTATCCAGCACTTGCTGCAAGGTGCGGATGGAAGTGAGGGCATCGGCCTCGCTCATCGCCTTATCCAACGCCATACGGTCCACGTCGGGCAGAGGAGCGCCCAGATAATCCAAGGCACTGAGCAGTCGTTTCACCTGTGCGGTGAGCGGCTGGCGCTCGACACCCGTGATGACAGGCGGTGGCTCAGCGGCGAAAGCCGGGGCGAGGCTGAGCAACAACAGGGTCAGACCAAGGCAAAGGCGTGACACGTTCATAAGCGGTCTTGCAGGTTCAAGGGCGATGCCCCGGAGAATAGCAGACCGGCGCGAGGTGAACAGGTGAATTTGCCAGTCTGCGCTACAGGACTTTGGCCAACGCCCCGAGCATCTTGGTCCAGCCCTCTTCTGAGCGTTTCACGAAGTCGGCCCATTCCGGGGCCATCTCGTGGACCAGTGTCAGTTCGCAGCCATCTGGTTTAGGGACGATGTCGATGAACACCCGGCTCGGCTCGCCACCGCCCTGAATGACTTTCCAAGTAAATGCGAGGCGATGCGGCCGTTGCAGCTCCAGATACTCTCCCACGTGATCGAGCTGCTTGCCGTCACGATGCACCACAAAGGCGAAAGCGCCGCCGATACGCGGCTGAATCTTCAGGCTGATGATCTCCTCATCACGAATGTTCGGCCCAAACATCCACTGGCCGATCTGCTCTGGCGAAAGCCAGGCATCGAACACCCGTTCGGCCGGAACCTTGAAATAGCGGACTACGCGGGCTTGAGGATTAGATGAAGAGGCCATGCCGATATTAAATGTTATGATGAACATTCGCTGTGAACTGGCTTTTGTCCAGCCAGCGAACCGGTTCAAGATGTTGAGGATTGCTGTCCGGTCCGGTTTACGGCTCCATAGGGTATCCCTATGATGAACCGTTCCACGCTGGCAGCCTTGGCCATCACCCTGTTCCTCACTGCCTGCGCCAGCAAACCGCCCACGGCGACCGTCCCCCATGACTTCAGCGCGCAGAAATGGCTGGAGGCACGGTGGATCATGGAAGTGCTCACGCTGGGCGAGTCGGGTGATCGCCGGTTAAATGTCGCCCGCTGGACGAAGCCCGTGGTCATGGTAGCAAATAACGGCACGGAAGCACAGCTCAGCGCGGTGCAGCAGGCGTTTGAAGAAGTGCGTACCGCCTTGGATGGGGTCCATCCTTTCACCTTGGTCACCAATGGCACCCATCTGGCGAAGACGGCACCGTTACGCGTTTACTTCGCCCCGTTGAAAGAATGGCCGACGATGGGCAAAAGCTGGGGCCTGCCCGCACCGCTTCCAGACAAGGGGCTGGATGGTGTCCATTTTGTCCGCTGGAACGAAAACGTGGAGATCGAGGCCGGAATCATCGTCATCGCCGATGAGCTGGACCCGAAAAAGCTGCAGCACACGATGCTGGAGGAACTCTACCAGGCCATGGGCATCCGCAATGATTCCGGTTTTTTCCGAGATTCCATCGTCTACGAATCTGGCGGCGATACCGGCGGACAACTGCACCTGAGTGAACGCGACAAAAAGCTTATCCGCTTCCTCTACCAGCACGTTCCCCCAGGCACACTGCCAGGTGAACTGGCGCGGCTCATTGATGAACACTGGGTATATGGGGCGAAGTAATGTCCAAGGTTTGGTGCGGTGGTTCTTTTGCGCCTTGTCATCGGGTTGCTTCGTGCGAGAGTAAAGCAGCCAAAACCGATCTCCCTATGAAGATGCCCAGATTCATTCTGTTGTTGGTTTTATATGTTACCCTGAATATCTGGGCGCCAATGGCGCAGACCGGAGTAGAGCAAAGCAAGCGGATCACGCGGGAGTTCACACTGGATGTGGCCAAAATAGTCTCGAGTTCTCAAAAAGCAGGAACGGACAAGCAAGACCACTCAATCACTGTGCAAAATCAACTGGAACTGTTGTTGGGCGCAGCGGGAATGACCCGACCGATCCAGATGGAGGTCGATCTGAAAGCTGGTGTTTTGCGAGTGACAGCATCGCGAGAGGAACTGGAACTGATTCCCTCAGCCCTGAAACTGATCTCCCCCGAACTGGTGCTAGTGCAGTTTGATGTGAAACAAATCGAAATGACTGCGTGGGGAACCTTAAAAGATGAGTATAAAGAGTTTCTCGAAGACCCCTCACCGATCGATTCTGTACCATGGCAAGAAGGCTGGCTAAAAGTCCAGAGTGTCGCGGCCACAAATGTGACGGTGGAAGGCTTGTTCCGGCCAAACCACATGCAAGTGCTATCAGATCAACAGCACCGGTCATTGATCCGTGCATTGGAGCAACGCGATGGAGTGGATGTTAGCTCATTGCATAGATACATCATGATGACCAACAGGATCATCTATGCTGGAATGGTGCACAATTATGACAGAGCTACGGTATTCATGCCTGGCTATGACCACACTCCATCCCGAATCGAAGACGAAGCATTTATTTCCGGCGGGCTGGTCATCGTAGAAGGCCGGGTAACGATGCAGCCTGACCGGAAAACGATTACTTTGGATTGGATCGCCCGCATCACACAGATACTGGAGCACGACACCTCCTTTGAAACACTTTCCCGTCCCCGACCGATGGATGCGCCCGTGCCCAAGTTTCGCGTACGCCATGTGATCGGTTCTACTCAGATGAAAGATGGAGAGACATTGATGGTGGGATGCGGAAGGATGGGAACACCAAAAGCAGGTAAATTGCCTGTAGTCATCCTCACGCTGACGCCAAAATTGCTAGGCTTGGATGGGGAGCCGATAAACAAGTAGAACATGACGTGGATTTGGAGGGCCAAAGGCCTGGCCTCATGCTGCTAAGGAAGTTAACTACAGGTTCTTACGTCGCTAACGCGACGCCCATTCCGAGGGGATGACGGCGGCTTAAAAGCCGCCGCTAGGGATCTTTCCGTGCCTAACGGCACGAACCCAAAGTTTCAGGCGACGTCCTCTGCAAGTTGATCGCCGGGAAATTCAGATATGACAAAAGTGTGACAATTCAGAAAGGCGTTTTGGGTTACGGTTCTGGCAATTGGAGGAAGGTGGATTACGTTTCACCGTGATCGACAATCCAAAGTCCGCCAACCGGCCATTCGCAGATGGCCGTGATGCCTGAAAATATTTTTCAGGAAAATGAGGAGTATGACAGCGGATGTCATACTGGATGGTTTAAAGTGAGCGCGTAGAAAATGAAAATGGATGAGAACAGGGAACACTTTGAGACTGCACCGCTGAAGCCGAATAGACGCGTCGGAAGAGCGGCGGGCACCCCTCACTCCGGCCCTCTCCCCTCCGAGGGTAGAGGGTGGTTGAACTCTATCTTGCTTTCTTCAGCCACTGGCACTTGGAAGGCAGCGTCAGGATGCATCCACAAAAACACGGACCAGAACTCATGGCTTGCGCGGCGGGCGAAACGGTCCTGTAATACGGCCAAGCCCATGAAAGCATCACTCTTGCTTGCCTGCCGGTTCGTGTTCGTTGTCATCGGTCTCGCCGCCACTGCCTCGCTGTCTCTCCAAGCGGCGGAAGCCAAACCCAACTTCATCATCATCAATGTGGATGACCTCGGCTATGCGGATATCGGGCCGTATGGCTCGAAGCTGAATCGCACTCCGCACCTCGACCGTATGGCGAAGGAGGGGATGAAGCTGACGTCATTTTATGCCGCACCCGTTTGCTCGCCTTCCCGCTCGCAATTGATGACCGGTTCCTATTTCAAGCGCGTGGGGGTCAATCGTGTGTTCTTTCCGGGCGAAGCGCAGGGCTTGGCGCCCAGCGAGATCACGGTGGCGGAATTGTTGAAGGAAGCGGGCTATGCGACCGCCTGCATCGGCAAGTGGCACCTCGGCGATCAGCGGGAGATGCTGCCGACGAACCAGGGGTTTGATTACTATTACGGCATCCCCTACTCCAATGACATGGGACCGGCGGATGAAGGCGCACGGAGCAATCTCGGCCAGCCGCTGCCCGAGGAGAAAGCGGATGATAAGAAGAAGGCCGGACCGAAGCATCCGCCGCTGCCGCTGATCCGGGGCGATTCGGAACTGGTGATCCGGGTGAAGGCGCAGGAGCAGACGGAACTGGTGGAGCGTTATACGCGCGAGTCGCTGAAATTTATCGAGCGAAACAAAGACAAGCCGTTCTTCCTCTATCTGCCGCATTCCTCCGTCCACTTCCCGCTGTATCCGGGCAAGAACTTCGCGGGCAAATCGCCGAACGGGCTTTACAGCGACTGGGTGGAGGAGACGGACTGGAGCGTGGGACAGGTGCTGGACAAGGTGCGTGAACTGAAGCTGGACGAGAAGACGCTCGTGATCTTCACGAGTGACAATGGCGGCACGGCGCGCGGCAAGAACACGCCCTTGCGCGGGTTCAAGGCGAGCACGTTTGAGGGCGGCATGCGTACCTGCACCATCGCATGGTGGCCGGGCAAAGTTCCCGCCAAGGAGAGCACGGATGAGATCACGGGGATGATCGACATTTTGCCGACGTTCGTTTCACTGGCCGGTGGCAAGCTGCCGTCAGATCGCAAACTGGATGGCAAAGATATCACGCCACTGTTGCTGGGCCAGAAGGACGCGAAGGGACATGAGAAGTATTACTATTACCGGGCCGGCTCGCGCGAAGGCGGCACACTGGAAGCGGTGCGCTCGGGGCAATGGAAACTCGAATTGCAGACCGGCAAGCTTTACGACCTGAAGAAGGACATCGATGAGTCAAAAGATGTGGCGGAGAAGAATGAGGAGACGGTGAAGCTGCTCAAGGCGTATGCCGATCTCGCACGCGCCGATCTGGGCGATGGGAACGAAGGGCCGGGCTGCCGCCCCATCGGCAAAGCGGCGACGGCGAAACCGATCATGGATCAGGATGGGTTATTGCGAAAGGGGTTTAAGGCGGTGGGACGGTGAATGACGAAGGAATGGGGTTAAGCTCAAAATCCAAAACTCAAAGCTCAAAAGAAATTCCAAGCAACAAAAGGGGAAAAGTGAACACCGAGAATAAAACGGACAGGAGAGCACTAAACCGTCGGCAATGGTTGAAGGGAGTTGCGTCGGCGGGCGTGTTGCTTGGCACGAGTGGCCCACGGTTGTTCGCGGCAGAGGCGACCGATTGGAAAAAGAAGATTTTCAGCTACTTGGCACAGCATCCGCGGGCGGATGGCGGTTATGCGTGGAGTGATCAGGACGACTCACATCTCACGCCAACGTTTGCCGTGATCGGATGTTACAAGCTGC
>JAJNBN010000623.1 GCA_021156225.1 Verrucomicrobiota bacterium
GATGACAAGGCCGACACGAGCGAAGTCGTCATGACCGGCTTCGGTCTGGAAGACCGTCACGAATTGCTGAACGGCTTCACTTGGGGACCGGACGGTCATCTCTACATGACTCACGGCGTCTTCACGCACTCCCTCGTGAAAGACCCTAAGAAACCGAACGATCCTGGTGTGGTGATGAATGCCGCCGTGGCCCGTTGGCATCCGCAGACGCGCAAATTCGAGGTGTTCGCCGATGGCACCAGCAATCCTTGGGGCGTGGACTTCGATCGCGCGGGCAACGCCTTCGTCAGCGCGTGCGTGATCGATCACCTCTTCCACATGGCTCCCGGCGGCCAGTTCGTCCGCCAAGGCGGCATCTGGGCAAATCCCTATGGTTATGCGGACATGCATTCGCCACGTGGCGGTCTGGCCAGCATCGTGGATCATAAGCATTTCCGCGCGGCCTACTGCGGGGTGCAGGTCTATCAGGGCAACCAATATCCCCAGTCCTACACGGGCAAGATTTTCATGGGCAACATCCATGACAGCTCCGTACACATGGATGAACTCAAGCCCAACGGCTCGAGTTTCACCGCCAGTGACCGCCCAGATTTCGTGCGCGCGAATGACGGCTGGTTCCGCCCCATCAGCATTCAAGTCGGTCCCGATGGCAACATCTGGCTCGGCGATTGGTATGACAAGTATCCCTGCTACCAGAACGCCCGCGCCGACCCAGAGGGCGTAGACCGCACCTATGGCCGCATCTGGCGCGTTGTTTACACAGGCAAGGAAAAGGGCAAACCCATCATGAGCCGCCCGAGCAAGGACATGAATCTCGCCAAGCTCCCCAGCGCCGAACTCGTAAAACTCCTCGCTCACGACAACGTCTGGCAGCGCCGCACGGCGCAACAAGTTCTGAACGAACGTCGGGATAACACTGTGATGGGCCACTTGCAGCAGTTGTTCAAAAACGGCACCACCCTCGAAGCCCGCATGGCCGCCCTGTGGACCATGCACACCTCCGGCTATCTGAATGATGACGTGCTCCTCGGCAGTGCCAACGACCGTGAAGCCATCGTGCGCGCCTGGTGCGCCCGCTTGATCGGTGAACGTCAGGTCGGTTCGAAGGAAGAGATCACCGTGCTCGAAAACCTCGCGAAGGATCCCGATCCTTCTGTGCGTCTGGCCGTGGCTACCGCCGCACGTCAATTCACCAGCGGCTCACTCACGGTGAATACTCCACCCATCAAGCAAGTGGATTTGGGCGAGGTCATCCCGAACCTCATCGAAGCCTCACGCGATGGCAAAGATCCCATCCTCCCCTTCATGATCTGGTTCGCCGCCGAGCCGCTCATCCCCGAGGCGACCGATATCGCCTTCCAGTGGACCGTCGAAAGCGCAGCCAAGAACATGCCCCTCTCCGGCCAGCTCACGCAAAAACTCATGCGCCGTGTCTGCGACCTGAACAAACCGGAACTCCTCGTGCAGGCCACCGAAGTCATCGGCAAGCTGCTCGATCAAGATGCCGCCCTCACTGTCGCCGCGCTGAACGGTTTGCTCGAAGGCCAAAAAGGCAAAGCCATCGTCCCTTCCGGCGACACCACTGCGGTATTGAACAAACTCCTCGCCAGCTCTGACGCACAAGTGAAGGAACGCGCGCAACGCCTCGGCACTCTGTGGGGCAATGCCGCCGCCGTGCAAGGCAGTGTGAAGCTCGTGAACGACCAGAGCGCACCCATGGAGAAACGCCGTGAAGCCATGCAAGTGGTGCGCCAGCTCAAGAACCAGTCCGCCCGCGACGCGTTTCTCCAAGTCATCAGCGTGAAGAATCCTGATTCACTCGCCATGGAAGCCTTACGTGCCTTGGCTGAGATCGGCGGCGACGCTTTGCCGAACGAGATCCTCGCGCGCTGGAATAACTTCACCCCGCCGGTCCGCCGTGCGGCTGCGGACATCATGACCACGCGCGATCGCTGGGCCTCCACGCTTCTCTCCGCTTTGGAGCAGAAACAGGTCGCCACCAGTGATGTCTCCGCCACGGGCATCCGCACGATGATGCGTTCGCAGGCGGACTACGGCATGCTCGCCCGCCGCGCCCAATTGGTCTTTGGCCGCGTCCGCGATGCCGATGCGGACAAGACGAAGCTCATCGCCGCCAAGCGCAAGATGATCCTCGATTCCAAGAAACAGCCGGACCTCAAAGCCGGTCACGAGATCGCCCAGCGCACCTGCTTCACGTGCCACAAGCTCTACGGTGAAGGCGCGGACGTCGGCCCCGATCTCACCGGCGTAGGCCGTTCCAGCCTGAATGCCTTGCTCGCGAACATCATCGATCCCAACCAGATCATCGGCGCGGGCTATGAAAACGTGGAGATTGAAACGAAGGATGACCGCACCGTGGCCGGTCGCATCGTGGAGAACAACGATGCCCGCGTGAAAATCCTCTCTGCCGGGCCCAAGGAGGACATCATCGCCAAGTCCGACATCAAGACCATGCGCGTCAGCGAACTCTCCGTGATGCCGGAAGGCATCGAGCAGATGCCAGACGAGGATTTCCGTAACATGATCGCCTACCTGCTGAACCCGCCTCAGGAAAAGAAACCGTTTACCTGGCTGGAAGAAGACACCTTGCCCGAAGGTAAGCCAGTGGAGAAGAAATCCGAAGCCGCTCAGCCCAAAG
>JAJNBN010000080.1 GCA_021156225.1 Verrucomicrobiota bacterium
GTCTCGAAAATCACTTGCCGCCCATCCTTCAAGATTGGCACCTGATAGTAACGTTGCTTGGTGAGTTTCCAGATGATGGAGCGGTCGTGGTAGGGAACTTTGACGTTCTCGTAGGGGACCTTGCCAAATTCGAGGATGCGACGTTGAACGATGACGAACGGGCTGTAGTCGGTTCCGTAAAGTTGTATCATAGCTGCTGGGTCACGCCGCGCCGGGGCAATAGTCCTCTGTATGCGCCTTGATAGACCGGCACCAAGGAACGGTCATGGTTGAGTTGAAGGAATAAGCCGCTGAAAATGAGATCGCCTGAAGCTTTCAAGGCAACCGCCGGGACCAAGGGAGTGAAGGAGAGAAAAAGAGCCTTCAGCTTTAACAAGCTTTGGTTGATTAAAACCCGGCTTAACGGCACGAGCGAAATTTAGTACCGTATCTCTTCGCTGACAAGTGGAAGTTAGCAACAATTTCGTGACTGGAGAAAATCAGGCGCCTTACTTGATTCCCGCCAGCCGTTCTTTCCAAATCTTGTAGAGCGAGACCGTTGCTTTCACATCACGCAGACAATATTCGGCGATCTCGCGATGCCGACCTGCTTGCATCATGTCATTGATATCCATGCCCGTGACGCCGTGGCTCTTCGGTGATTCGATGCCGAAGGCCTTGCAATAGAAGTCCAAGTTGAACTTCCGCGCCGCCCCTTCGCGACCGCTCACGCTGTAAAAGGTCAGTTGCTCGGCCAGATCACAGTGCGGCTCCACCTGATAGCGGTAACCGAGCCAGTTCTTCTTTGAGATGGGCACATTCAGCACTGCCGAGCGCAGATACATGAAGGGAACGTCAAAACCACGTCCATTGAAGGTCACGATGGCGTCATAATGCTTCGCCACATCCCAAAAAGCGGTGATCAGCTCCGTTTCATCAGCAAACGGCACGAACTCCACCGGACCAGACTCGCCCGCATCATCTTCAAAGTCTTCTGCCAGGAAAAGCACCTGCCCACGCTGGGTATCCGCATTCAGCATCGCGATGCACACGACCTGCGCGGTAAATGGCCATAGGCTGAACATGCGTTCGATCTCCGCTTTGCGTTGCGCGCGGGCCGTTTCATCGGGGATTTTCTCAGCTTCGCGAAAGAGATACTCGATCTGCACGTCGTCGAAGTGTTCGAGTCCGATGGCGGAGGTTTCGATATCGAAGATGAGAGTAGCCATGGTGTGTGGGCTTATGCCGGACGGAAGGATGACAGGGTCTGAAAACGAAAGGAAGTCCTGTCAGATGTTTCTGAGCAGGACTTCCCTCTGAATCTATTCACAAAAGAGAAGCGTTACTTCTTCTTTGCAGCGGGTTTAGCAGCGGGTTTCTTAGCAGCTTTCTTTGCAGCTTTCTTAGCGGCCATGGAAATCACCCCCCATCGGCATCGGATAAAATCCGGAGAAAAAATGTTCTGTCTGTTGCTTTGTCACACGTTTGTAACTGAGTCAGTGAGGCTGTCTATGCTGTAGAGTCATAGAGTGCTGAGAAAATTTTGCAAACTTTTTTCCGTTCGACGTCGAAAAAATTTCGCGCAAACTGTCGCTCACGATGTCACGCGAAACAAAGTTAACACCGATGATGGCCCAGTACCGCCGCATCAAAAGTGAGTTGCCGCCGGATGCACTGCTGCTGTTTCGCCTCGGTGATTTCTACGAAATGTTTTTTGAAGATGCGCAGCTCGGCGCACAGCTTCTGAACGTCGCTTTGACGAAACGCGGTGAGATTCCGATGTGCGGCATCCCTTTTCACGCCGCTCCGAACTACATCGCACGCATCCTGAAAGCAGGTCGCAAGATCGCGATCTGCGATCAAGTGGAAGAAGCAAAGCCTGGCCAGCTCGTGCGCCGTGAGGTGACACAGATCCTCAGTCCCGGCACGCATTTCGATGAGCGCATGCTCACCGCGGAGCGTAACAACTACCTCGCGGCCATCTATCGCAGCGGTAAAAATATCGGCCTCGCGATCATCGATCTCACCACGGGTGACTTCAAAGTGACGGAACTGACGAGTGAAGCAGCTCTCTTGAGTGAACTGGAACGGTTGCGCCCCGCCGAGATCATCCATCCATCTGAAGATGGCAGCTTGAATGAGCTGTTGCCGGGCACCTTGGCCGTCGTAAGCGGCTATGATGGCTGGGTATTCGCCGCAGAGACGGCGCAATTCACGGTGCGCGAGCACTTCAAGGTGGCCTCGCTCGATGGCTTCGGGCTCAAGCATCGGAATGCGGCCATCGGTGCCGCTGGGGCCATTCTGCACTACCTCACGCAGCATCTGCGGCGCGATGTCTCTCATCTCACGCGTCTTTCGTGCTACGAATGTGGTGATTACCTCACGCTGGATGCCATCTCGTTGCGTAATCTGGAGATTCTGGAGCCCTTGCATAAGGATGCACCGCGCGATTCTTCCCTGTTTGGTGCACTGAACCGCACGGTGACGCCGATGGGCGCGCGTCGTTTGCGCGATTGGCTCACGCAACCTCTCGCATCGGTCGGAGCAATCCATTGGCGGCAGGAAGCGGTGGATAAATTCATCCACAGCGGTCGCACGCTGGAAGAATTGCGCACGAGCCTCAAGGAAGTGCGTGATCTGGAGCGCACCATCGGGCGTTTGAGCCTCGGCAGCGGGAATGGGCGGGATCTCCAGGCGTTGCGGCTGGCTTTGGTGCAGGTGCCAGGCTTGCGCCAGCTCTTGCAACATGTGGCGACGAGTACGCCACCGGCATTCGCTGAGCTGGGTCTGCCCGCAGATACGGAAACCATCCGCAAGTCGGGTGCGGCACATCTGCTGGGCGAGTTGACCTCGCGTTTGAGTGACTTACCCGATGTAGTGGAGCAAATCACGAAAGCTATCGTCGATGAACCACCGCTCGCCGTGAAGGAAGGCGGCATCATCCGTGATGGGTTTGATCCGAACCTCGATGAACTGCGCTCTGCGACGCGTGATGGCAAGGATTGGATCGCCAAATTGCAGCAGGATGAGATCGAACGCACGGGCATTCCGTCGCTCAAGGTGCGGTTCAACTCCGTTTTCGGCTATTATATCGAGATCACGCGCTCGAATCTGGATAAGGTGCCTGCCGACTACATCCGCAAGCAGACGATCGCGAACGGCGAACGCTTCATCACGCCCGCTTTGAAGGAGATGGAGGGCAAGATCCTTGGGGCGGAAGAGCGCAGCACGAAGCTGGAGTATGAGATCTTCTTGAAAGTGCGTGAAGCGGTCATCGGAAGGCTGCCGGAGATACAAGAAACAGCACGGGCACTGGCGCAGGTGGATGTTCTATCCTCGTTTGCCGAGACGGCGCGGCTCTACAAGCATGTGCGACCGGAGGTGGGCAGCGAAGGTGTCCTGAGCATCCGCGATGGGCGGCATCCGGTGTTGGATCAGGCGGTCACAGAAGAGCGTTTCGTGCCGAATGACACGGAGTTAAACAACGCCACGCAGCAGATCGGGCTCATCACGGGACCGAACATGGCGGGTAAGAGCACGTTCATCCGTCAGGTGGCCCTGCTCACGCTCATGGCGCACACGGGGTCATTCCTACCCGCGGCATCAGCACGCATCGATCTCGTAGACCGTATCTTCACGCGCATCGGGGCCAGCGATGATCTCGCGCGCGGGCAATCCACCTTCATGGTGGAGATGAGCGAGACGGCGAACATCCTGAACAACGCCACGGCGCGCAGCCTCATCATCCTTGATGAGATCGGACGCGGAACGAGTACGTTTGATGGGTTGAGTCTCGCCTGGTCCATCGTGGAGCATCTGCACAATCAATCGGGGGCAAAGACGCTCTTTGCCACGCATTATCATGAACTGACGGAACTGGCCGGCCGTTTGCCGCGCGTGAAGAACTACAACGTGGCGGTGCGTGAGTGGAACGACCAGATCATCTTCCTGCGCAAGATCGTGGAAGGCGGCACGGACAAGAGCTACGGCATCCAAGTGGCGCGGCTCGCGGGTGTGCCGAAGTCCGTCATCGAGCGGGCCAAACAGATCCTCGTGAACTTGGAAGATTCTGAACTGACGCCGGAAGGCAACGTGCGCCGCGCCACCACGCGTAAAAACCATGACCGCGAGAAGCTGAAACAGCTCGCGCCACCGCCACAGTTGGATTTGTTTGGGTGAGGGAGCGTGCCCGTCCTCGGGCCCAGCCAGGTGAAATGCTTCAGGCGGCGTGGAACAGACTGAGTGTAAATAGAACAGCTTCGCGGGGGAGTTTAGCCAAAGGTGAACCACCTTTGCTTAGGTACGTTGCTGTGCCCGAGGACGGGCACGCTCCAAGAAAAAATCTCAGGCTTCCGCCCGTAAGATCTCCAGCGGCGGGTGATTCGCCACACCGCGATTGGTAAGCCAGCCGATGCCTATGGTGAGTGCAGGCAAGACCAGCAGCGTCAGCAGGACGGAGAGCCAATCGATCACCCAAGACATCTTGAAGACCCACCAAGCGAGTGCGGCATTGGCGGCGAGGGCGAGGAGGCACGCGGTCAAGGCGGCCAGGGCACCAAGGCAGAGGTATTCTACGAACTGGATCTGCTGCACCTGCTGACGTGAAGCACCCAAGGTGCGCAGGAGAACGCTCTCTTGCACTCGTTGAAAGCGGGCGGCCAACAGCGTGCCGGCCAGCACGATCAAGCCCGTGGCGACGGTGAACAGGGCCATGAAACGGATCACGGATGAAACCTTGGTGAAGATATCATCCAACGTGTGTAACACGAGCGTCATATCGATCACGGACACATTGGCGTACTTCTGCAGCACCTCCCGTTGCATCTTGGCCGATATCTCCGGCGTGGCCACGTGCGTGGCGGTGATGTAAAAGCCCGGGGCTTCTTCCAGCACTCCCTTGGGGAACACGACGAAAAAATTTGGCTCCATGCGGCGCCAGTCCACCTTGCGCAAGGCCACCACCTTGGTATTCATCGGCAGGCCTTGCACATCGAACACCAGTTCATCGCCTAGCCCAATCTGCAGGTCTTTCGCGATGCCATCTTCCACGGAGATGGGAATGGATTTCGTGACGTCGAATTTCGGCGGCGGCCATTGTCCACCGACCAGTTCTTCGCTCTGGCCCACGGTGTCACGGTAGGTGCAGCGGTACTCGCGGCGCATGGTCCAGGTGGGGATGGGTGATTTTTCATCCTTCAGGATCGTCTCGACGGGCGTCCCCTTGATGTTCATGAGGCGCATGGTGACCACCGGCACCTGTTGCATGACTTTGAGTCCCTGTTTCTCCAGCACCTCTTGCACACCGGCACGTTGGTCGGGCTGGATGTCGAAGAGAATGGCGTTCGGCCGCTCATCCATGGATTGCGGCAAAAGTCCGTGCAGCAGGGAATGCTCGGTGAGGCGCAGGGTCAGCAGCAGAAAAGCGCCCAGTCCCAGCGACAAAAGGAGGACCAGCGTGCGATTGTTCGGGCGATGCAGGCTGGCGATGCCTTGACGCCAGACAAAAGGCAGCCGCACCTGACCTGCCTTGCGCGCCAGCCGGCGCAAGCCCTGCGCGACGGCCGCCAGCAGAGCGATCGCCACCACCAGACCGCCAGCCATGCCCAAGCCGACCTTCCAGCTTTGACTCTGCATCACGCTGAAAGCAACCACACACAAACCAAGCAACAGACCCACGATCCATTGACTCGCTTCCAGACGGGAAGGCGCGTCTTCCCAATTCCGGCGCAAGGCTGCCAGCGGTGGGATGCTCCGCACGGGCAGCAAAGGCAGGAGCGCGAACAATCCGCAGAAGGCGAGGCCGAAGAAGGCGGCCCGCAACAAGGCACCCCAAGAAAACTGGAACGTGACGTTGAAAGGCAGGAACTCCCGCATGACCTCGGGCAGTGCCCGTTGCACCGCCACACCCACCAACGCACCGCCGAAAGCACACACCAGTCCGACCACCAAAGCCTGCACCAGATAGATGGTCATGGTCCGGTTCGCTTCCACGCCGATGCAGCGCAAGGTGGCCACCGTGGTCAGTTTGTGCCGGATGTGCAGTTGCAGGGCGGTGCCCACGGCGATGCCACCCAGCAGCAGCGCGATGAAACCTGAGAGGTTCAGAAAATTATAGAGGTTGGTCATGGACTGCCCCAGCTCTTCCCGCCGTTCCTTCACGGTATCGCTGCTCAACCGCATGGCCACCAGCTCCCCTTCCACCTGTTCCATGAGTTCATCCACATTGAACGAATCGGGAAAACGAAAGCTCGCGCGAAAACGGACCAGGCTCTCCGGTCGTAGCAGACCGGTCTGCCCCAGATCTGGACCGGAGATGTAAACCCGCGGGGCGAACGCACCGAAGGCCACGGTCTCCCCGGGGATTTGCTGCAGCTTGCCGGCGATCACACCCGTCCAATTGCCAAGTTTGACCGGGTCGCCCACCTGCGCGTTGTATTGGACCAGGAGACTTTCCTCCACCAGCACCCCGCCCTTGCGGAATGTTTCCTTTGCCGTCGCGGGTTCGGTGACGAACTCGCCGTAGAACGGGAAATTATCCTCCACCGCGCGCAACTGGATGAGCCGTCCGTCATTGCTCTTCGGAAAGGAGATCATCGCCGAAAGATTCGCACCCATGCTCATCTCGCCATTGAACGACTGGAAGAACTTCAACTGCCCGGGCGTGAACGGACGCCGGCTGGTGATGACCAGATCCGCACCGAGCAGCGAACGCGACTGCTCATTGACGGCTTGGCGCAAGTTTTCACCAAAAGCGGTGATGCCCGCGATGGCCGCCACGCCGACCAGCATGGCCAGGGCAAAGAACAACAACCGCCCCCGGCTGGTGCGACTGTCGCGCCAGGCCATCCGCCACACGAAAGGATCGAACCATGGCGAACGCGAGGAGGGCGGAGGTGTTGGTGTTTCTGGAGGAAGCATCCGTAATACTTAATGAGACCGGTCTCCGACGCGGTGCATCGGCGGTCGGGATGATCGTTTTCTTTTCATTAATCCGGTCCTCACATTTCCCTTTCGCCCTGTTTGACCGTATTATCCCATAATGCGCTCAAAGAGCAAACCTCCAGGCCAAAAGCCATGCAGGAATCGGGCTGGACTTCATGCCAGACCGGCGAAAGTATCTTTCACAATGCTAGCACGACGGCCAATCAAGAACTTGTCCTGGCAAGTGTTTCTTCTGCTGACGGCATTTGTCGCTTCAGCCGCCGAACCTCTGGAAGAGCCGCATCTGCTAACCTTGAGCAATGGCGACGTGCTCCGGGGGAAAATGGTTTCCTACGGCCAGCCGGAAGGGCTGGGCTGGACCCGCACGGATGGTGTCGGCACGATGACCTTCGATGCGACCAAGGTGCAGGCCATCGATTTGGGGCCGGTGAAATCCGTGCCGATCTCAGGGGCCATGCCCGCGAGGCTGCGGTTGCGTAACGGAGATGTATTGGATGGAAGCGTAACGGCCTTGGAAGCAGAGATGCTGAAGTTTGATTCGGTCAGCGCCGGACCACTGACGGTGCCGCGCAAGCTTATCCGGTCCATCTCCCCTCAATCCGTGAACCTGGCCACGGTTTTCGACGGCATCACGGGCACCAATGACTGGACCTTTGCAGAAGTGACGAGCGCGGGCGAGGATGCCGGATATTGGAGTTATCAACCTGGCGCCTTCGTCGCCACGAAATCAGCTTCCATCGCCCGGGACCTTAAATTGCCTGACCAGATGACGATCGAGTTCGATGCCTCGTGGCGCGGCACCTTGAATCTCGCCATCGCCGTGTTCACTGATTCGCTCAAGCCCATCAGCCTGCGCGCGACGGAAGCGGAGCCACCCTTCGCGGCGTTCTACAGCCTGCAGATCAACAGCCATTCGGTGAACATGCTGTACGTGAGCCAGAAGGAACCGGTGAAGACTCTCGGGCAGGTCATCGCGCCGATGCTCAGCCAAAAGAACGAAGCCCACGTGACGATTCATTCGAGCAAGGAGCGGAAATCGCTGACGTTGCTGATCGACGGCGTGATGGTGAAGCAATGGACCGAAGGAATGTCCCCAGCGCAAGGCACCGGAGTACGTTTCGTGCATCAGGGCCAGGGCACTGTGCGGCTGAGCAATCTACGCGTGCGGCAATGGGATGGGCGGCTGGATGAAACCAGCCCGACCACACACGTAGGACCGGATGAAGCCATCATCACGGTGTCCGGAGAAAAGCTCGTGGGCAAATTGTTGAACTATGATGCCGCCGGATTGCAACTGATCACTGGGCAAACGCCCTTCAAGATGGGCTTGGAGCGGGTGCAGCGGATCGAATTCAGCGCGGCGGAAGCGACGTCAAAGGCTCCGCCGGCTGGCCGGATGGCGCGCGCGCGTCTGTCCAATGGCGGCGTCCTCACGTTTTCACTGCTCTCCTGGGGAAATGGGAAAGCCAAGGTGGTGTTACCAGGAATCGGTGAGGCGGAGATCAATACGGAGATGCTGCAACAGTTGGAATTCTTGGACATCACGCCCGCCACAAAAACCAATCCCCTGCCCAACTAACACCAGCTCACGGCCAGAGCAGGCTGCTGAATTTCTTCTGCAACGCGGGCTTTAGTTTCGGATATTCCTTTGCGCGGAAGTTGGCCCAGTCGAGGGTGGAACCTAGACGTTTGCCATCGGGCGCGCAGACCCAGAGGCGCACGGGGATGCGGCCTTCGCAGAGGCGCGGGTGATCCTTGAGCGTGAAGCACTCGGTGATCTTCACCGGCAGTTCAGGCAAGATGGGCCACTCGGATTTCCTATCTTCGTTCTCCACGTATTGCAGTTTCGCCGGTTTGCCTTCACCCCACGGGATAGTGTTCGGCGCGAGTTCGTTGAGCCAGTCCCACTGGCCTTTGGGCCAATGTTTTAGGAAAGCATCCTTCAAGGGTGTGGCTTGGGCTTCTTTCGCCAGGGTCTGGCCGTAAAACGCTTCGGTCAGGCAGGCGGTGATGGCGGCTTCATCGAATGGCTTCAGTTCCAGTTCGGGCTGGATGCTGCAAATCAGGTTCACGCGGTTGATCAATTGCTTGATCTCGTGATTGAAGAACGGCAGTTCGAACCATTGCTTGCGCGCGGCCTCGGCGAGGCAGCGGGCGGAACCGGCGGGGTCCACCTCGCGCTGGTGCTCGTGCGAGATGACGAGATCCTGGAAACGCACCAGCTTCACGGCAGCGACGCGTTTGTGCCCGCGGTCATAGAGATGCTCCACCTGCGTGTGCAATTGCTCCGGAAAGGTCTCGCTGAGCCACTCGGGTTTGATGTGCGTGGCCATGCCGAGCAAGGTCATGTGCCCCGTGCGGCCGCTGACTTCACGAATCGTCGCGACGACGAAGAGGGAGGATTGCTGCACCACGCTCTCGCGCATCAAGGTGCCGGTGCGGCCTTCGGTGAGGTCGCATTCGAGCGTACCTTTGTCGCGACGGATGCAAAGCTGATCGATGAAGCCGGTCATCAGGCAACGTTGCAGCGAGGTGTCATCGGTCTTCGGTGGCGCTTCATCGGGCGAGATCTCATGGAACTTCTGGCGGCGGCAGATCTCCACGATCTGAAAATAAGTTTGCTCTATCTCACGCGCGGAACGGGCGCTGATGCCGTAACGGCGGCAGGTGCTTTCGTTGAACCCGTTCTTCCGCGCGAACTGATAGGCGCGCATGAGCGTGAAGAAATCGGAGTCCTGGCTACCTTCGAAGAGTTCACGGGCTTCGGCGATGTGTTTCTCATCGCGGCCGATGCGAGTGAGCAGATCGCGTCCGCTGACTAGGGCAGCGCACAAGGCGGCCGCGGAGACACAAC
>JAJNBN010000081.1 GCA_021156225.1 Verrucomicrobiota bacterium
TGCGACGTCACGTTTCGGCTGTAAACGTTCCAATAGTCGTCTGCTTTATCCCCCACTGCGGCAGGACCCGTCTTGACAAGCACTCCCGGGCTGAGATGGGAGGTGAAATCCACGTTGATGAGGTTCGTTCCTGAAACAACAGACGCGGCAGATGAAAAGGTGGTCCAATAGAATATTAAGCCTGTCAGCAGCCCCAGCACATCCCGCCGCTTAAATCTGCAACTCATTGCGCTCATTGCGGTTGCAACAAAAAAAGCATCGTTAAGCTGTTCCGCTGCAAACAGGCATGTGCGCGCAAAGGGCGGTATACTCGGTCTGCTTCGCGAATCATCTCTCATTTGACAGCTCCACTCCAGAATCCTCACGCAAATATTTCTCTCACCCCCTATTGAATTCCTTCCCGCACTCCTTATAGTGCGCTCGAATTTTGCATCGCAAAAAATGAGCAATCAGCAGGACGGAGCCGGTCCATGGAACATCCAGGCGGCGCGCACTCTCTACAACGTTGACCGTTGGGGCGCGAAATATTTCGACATCAACGAGCAAGGCAATGTCGCGGTCACGCCCCTTCAGGAAGGCGGTGCCAGTGTCGATATCACCGACGTCATCGAGGAGGCCAAGGCGCGGGGCTTGAAGTTCCCCCTGCTCATCCGCTTTCAGGACATCCTCCGCCACCGTGTCCAGTCCATCAACCAGGCCTTCCGCAACTCCATCGCCGAGTTCAACTACAAAGGTCAGTACCGCGGCGTGTTCCCCATCAAGGTGAACCAGCTCCGCGAAGTCGTTGAGGAAATCCTCGATGCCGGCAAGCAATACAACTTCGGCCTCGAAGTCGGCAGCAAGCCCGAGCTCTACGCTGGTCTCGCTTTGCAGAACCAGATGGGCGGTCTCATCATCTGCAATGGCTACAAAGACACCGGCTTCATCCGTATGGCCCTCATGGGCATCAAGCTCGGCCGCAAGGTCATCATGGTCGTGGAGAAGCTCGAGGAGCTGAAACAGATCATCACCGTTTCCAAGCAAGTCGGCGTGGAACCCATGGTCGGCATCCGCGCCCGCCTGCTCAGCAAGGGTGCTGGCAAATGGGCCGAGAGCGGTGGCGAGAACGCCAAGTTCGGCCTCAGCACTTCCGAGATGCTCGAAGCTGCCGCATTGCTCAGGGCCGAAAACCTCACGCAATGTTTCAAGCTGCTGCACTTCCATATCGGTTCGCAAGTGCCTGACATCTTGACCGTGAAGAAGGCCGTGCAAGAAGCCAGCCGCTTCTACGCCAAGCTGCACAAGATGGGTTTCCCTATCGAGTTCTTGGATGTCGGCGGCGGGTTGGGCGTGGACTATGATGGCAGCCGTTCCGCCTTCGATAGCTCCACAAACTACTCCCTCCAAGAATACACGAACGACATCGTCTATTACATCGGCAACATCTGCGAAGCCGAGAAGGTGCCGCATCCGAACATCGTCAGCGAAAGCGGCCGCGCCATCGTCGCCCACCATAGCGTGCTCGTCGTCGAGGTCTTCGGTTCCATCGCGAAGATCCAGCAGGCGGATCATCTGCCCTTCGGTGATAGCGAACATTCTCTTGTTAAAGAGCTGCTCGATATCCGCCAGAACCTGCCCAAGCTGAACAAGCTCGAAGCCTATCACGACGCGCTCGAACGCAAGGAAGACGCGCACCAGATGTTCACGCTCGGCCTCATGGAATTGCCCGACAAGGCCAAGATCGAGAACCTCTACTGGGACATCAGCCAGGCCGTCGTCGATTCCTTCCGCGGCCAAGCCTACATCCCCGAAGAGATCCGCAAGCTCGAGGACAGCCTCGGCGATCAATACCTCTGCAATTTCTCCGTGTTCCAATCCCTGCTGGATCACTGGGCACTCGGCCAGTTGTTCCCCATCATGCCCATCAGCCGGTTGAATGAACGCCCCGACCGCGAAGGCACCTTGGTGGACATCACCTGCGATTCCGACGGCCAGATCAACAAGTTCATCGATCTGCGCGATGTCCGCGATACCCTGCCCCTCCATTCCCTCAAGCAGAATGGTAACGGCAACGAGCCTTACCGCATCGGCTTCTTCCTCATGGGCGCCTATCAGGACATCATGGGTGATCTGCACAACCTCTTCGGTCGCGTGAACGAAGTCCACGTGTTCCTCGATCCCGATGAACCCTGCGGCTACTACGTCGAGGAAGTCATCGAAGGCAACACCATCGTGCAATGCCTCGCTGCCGTGCAATACGATGAACGTGACCTCATCCGCCAGGTGAAAGCCCAGGTCGATGACGCCATCAAGAGCGACCGCCTCAAGCCCTCCGAAGGCATGCGCCTGCTGGACGAATACGAACGCGGCTTGCGCGAATACACGTATCTCTCATTCTAGGACGCAGCATGTCTGCTCCTGCAGAAACCAATGCCGAGCTGATGCCTTCCTTGCGAAGGTTGTTGCGCGGCCTCTCCGCCCTGTTCTGGGGCCTGCCGCTCGCCCTCATCACCTGCGTCCAGAGCGCCGTCACTGATTGGCTGCGCCCCTTGGGCATGCTTCCGCCCATCATCACGACCGGCCTGTTCCTCTATGGTCTCAATGAATTGAGCCATTTCCAGAAGCAGGAACGTGTCTGGACCGATGCCTTGGACCGCACCAAGATGTTCGCTCTCGTGAACTTGGGCCTCTCGCCCTTCATCTATTGGTGGAACCAGTTTTCCGACAACCCCTTCTTCACCCAGGCGATCATCGTCATGGCCATCTCCAGCCTGCTCTTTCTGGTCTCCTTGAATTTCCTCCTGCAACGCCTCACCGCCATGCTGCCCGATGAGATGCTGCGGGCAGAAACCAAGGTCTTTACCCAGATGAACCTCGGCCTCATCGCCGGCCTAGTCCTCGCCATGGCCCTCTTCCAGCTCTTGACCTACGTCAGCGACCTGCCCGTGATCGTGATCAAGACCCTCGACATCCTCAACGCCACCCGCCGCGCCTGGCTGCTCCTCTTGGCCTTGCTGCCCTTGGCCATGACCATGACCCTGCTCTGGAAGACCAAGGAAGTCGTCCTCAGCTCCATCTTCGGCAACCGTGACCTCCTCGTCCCTCCTCCGCCCAAGAGCTAAACCAGATTCACCGCAGCTCCCGAAGCGATGAGGCGGAACTAACATTCGTAGCCCCAAACGTTGCCCCTCCGAAGCTCGAATAACGGCCAGCCGGTGCCACCGATTTCGATAAGCCCTATTAGTCCTATCGGACCCATAAGCCCCGTTCCCTCAATCGCAGAATCGTTAAAACCGTTAAATCGTGAAACCGTGAATCGATTCACCATTTAACGCCTTTAACCCTTTTAACCGTTTTAACACTCCCCCGAAGCGCGCCTTCCCGTCTGATCCGTTTTATGTTTCCTCCGCGATTGCCTCCTGTCCTGCGGTACTCTAGCAACCAGTCCACCCTCACCGGACCAAACCCTCGCCAGCCACTTCCCAAGCAATACCAATCGTCCTCGTTCTCCTCGTCGTCGTCCTCGATTCTTTAGATTGCGGACTCGCCGTTACTCAAACGCCGACCACCGGCAGAAACGCAGTACGGTAGGGCATCGCTGCCGCGATGCCCTGACCCTTTTCGTCAAAGCCACGCGATAAGCAAGGCCCACCACCGCCGAAGCACAAGACCTCTCCTCCCTCTCTCTTCAACAGGGACAGGGCTGGGTGAGGGTTGAGCGCGCCAAGCGATTCAAAAAACGCCCAGCGCAATCTCCTCCCCCACTGGGAGGCCGAACTTCGGCCCTGCATTCCCTTTAGAGCCTGTCATGAACTTTAGTTGAAGAGGGAGTGGAGCATGAGGGTAGCGAAGGCCAGCCAGTGGTAACCGGCCAAGGTTGTGGCCAGTCGTTCATAATCACGCGCCAACCGGCGAAAACGAGCCGCCCAAGCGAAGGAGCGCTCCACCACCCAACGTCGTGGCAGCAGCACAAAGCCCCGTTGGCTTCGTGATGTTTGACCACCTCCAAGCGCATTCCTTGGGCCCCGGCTTGGGCCGCCGGTTCCGCCCCGGTGTAGCCTTGGTCTACATAAGATACTTCGACGTTCTGGCCGGTGGCCTCCTGCACGGCCTGCGCCAGTTCCCCCACCTGCTCCCGGTCCTGCTCGTTGGCGGGGCGTCACCTTCACCGCCAGCAGATGGCCCAGGGTGTCCACCGCGGCGTGCACCTTGCTGCCCTTGCGTTTCTTGGCCCCGTCGTAACCGGCCCGGGCCCCGCTCTCCGGCCACGATTGCAGGGTGCGGCTGTCCATGATCGCAGCGGTGGGTTGTCCGCCACGTTCCTCCCCCAACCGCAAAAACAGCCGTAAATCCGCCGCCATCGCTTCAAAACACTTGGCCGCCAGCCAACGTTCGGTCTGTTGCTGCACCGCCTGCCAGGGCGGCAGGTCGTTGGGCATCATCCCCCCACGGACAGCCCGCTCGTAGGAACCAGCGCAGCCCGTTAAAGAGATCGCGCAGCGAGTGTTTGCGCGGCGGCGCATCCGCCTTCATCAAGGTCAGATACGGCGCACAAAACTCCCACTCCTCATCACTCACATCACTCGGATACCCTTTGCGTTCTTTCGCCATTCCTAGCTTATGCCCGGAACGTATTTACTTTGTACAGACATTTCCTCCCTAAAGTTCATGACAGGCTCTAGGAAATTATTTCAAAGAACAATGAAACCATCCGACCCCTGTGAGCTATCGCACCCAACCCTCCTCGTTAAAGAAGTCAATTGGCAGTCGAACTTTTTGGAAGCCAAACTTCGGCCTTCAAACTTCGACCCTCGCATCTGTTCACGGCCCGGCCGGTTCCCTGATCCCGAGGGTCAGCCACCCGGAAATGACGCCTCCGAAATCGTCTAATAAATCCCCCGCTCACGTGTCATTAAGTATATGAAACGACTCTCTCTTTTCATCTTCATCATCTTGCTCACCGGTCTACTGACCGCCGCCGAACGCTATGATTTCCGCGCATCGGCCACTTACGCCCAGCTTTCCGCTCCCGACCGCCAGCGACTGGAACAAGTCCGCCGCGACCAGCTTTTGCTTTGGGGCGCGCTCGACTTGTACGCCGACGAGCATGACGACGAACCACCGGACACGCTCGATGCCCTTGTCCCCAAATACCTCGTAGAGCTTCCCTCCGATCCCTTTGTGACCAAGCCCGCCACCGAGAAACCGAAGCCCGGGGACTACACGCCCTCCAAAGGCGGCTTGGGCTATCGCTTCAGAAAAGGCTCTCCCGGCAATCGCGCCTGGATCATCTCCAGCGTTGGCCTGCCGGATTTCCCTTACCTCGGCGAGCGCAACAGCGGCCTCTACCTCTGCAAAGGCACCTGGATATCCGGCATGAATCCGCAAATCACCAAATGAAGCCGCCGCCCATGCACTATTCAGACATTACTTAGTTAGACCTTCCCCCATTTTGCCCTATTAGCCCCATAAGACCTATCCGTCTCATTTCCCCTATTCCCTTTCGTGTATTTGGCGTCTTTCGCGGTCACCCTCTCTCCTCAGCTATCGGCTATTTGCGCTTGGCCAGCCTCTTCGCCCCATGGACCGCGGGTTGTCTCAACCCGCAGCAACGTTCCTAAGCAACGCCAGGCCGATTTCACCCTTAAGCCCATCAAACGAGCCCTCCCATTCATTGCCTCCATGCCACCATTTAAAAACCCACTGGACAACCAATCGAACCATCTTAAATTCATCTCATACAGGCCACCACTCCCGATCGCACAACTGTCCGACTCAACCATCTGCGGTCTAAAACTTTGGGCCATTGCCCCACCTCGGCCATGCGCATCGCTTTCATGACCATTGCTTCGCTCGCGCTCGCTTGGCTTGCGTTCTATGAGCTTGGCTTCGCGTATCCCGCCGCTTGGTGGCTGTATCTCTCTGTTGCGCTCATGTTTGCTGCCGCTCTCATCCGGCACCTGCCCGTTCGCCAGCAACTTGGCCGTCTCGGAGTCCTGATCGCGATCATCGTTTTTATCCTTCAGCTTTACTTCGTGGACTGGACCACCCGGAAGCCCTTCCTTCGCGACCTCGATCGGATCCAAGTAGGCATGACCGAGTCTGAGGTGCGCCACATTATGGAGGGCTACTTGGAGGGCACTGGCTGGCCCGCTTTGCCCGGGAGCAACCCCACCAACGCGCCCGGCACACTGAATATTGTCGGGAGCGGCTCGCAATATTCCACTGCGACATCTCCGACCGGCCAGCTCACCATCCGTGATTCGCTGGTCTTCCGTCATTCTAACGACGGCGCATTCAATTCTGATTGGGGCATCATTTCCCTTTCGAGCGGCAAAGTCATCAGCGTAGAGTTCCACCCAGATTAAGCATGCGACATAAGCGGGGTATCACGTTCAAGTGGCAATCGAACGACTTCGTGGAGCACTTAAACTAAAATGAATATGAACACCCTGCGACATCTCTCCCTCGCTCTGCTGCTCTGCCTCAGCGTCACCTCTGCCTCATCAGTGTTCGCAGCCCCAGCCCCCGTGCCCGATGAGCGCGACCGTCAGGTATTGGAGAGCGTCTTGCTTCATTTACTGGCTGACTCGAAATTCAACCTGACCAAAGTCTCCACCAACGGAACAACGATTATCCTCCATACACGCACTCCGGAGAAGACCGGTTTTCTCATGTCGGGACAAATACGCGGTGACATTGGCAACCACACCTTGCCCGGCGATGTCGAAAAAAATCTGCGTCAACGCAACACGCCACCGGGAGCCAAACCCGACACCTATGAGGCTGTCCCGGCGTTCTACACCAATCTCACCTTTGCTGCCGGGATTACTGTTGCCGACTTGACCGGCCAGATGGGAAGCCTCTTCTTCGGCGCATTCGAGAAGGCGCATCCGCATGCACGCGGATATGTTAAGGCATACTTACCAGGTTATTCCAAGGATGGCACCCTTGCCGTGGTGCGCATGAACGTCGGACCTTCAGCTCATGGAGGAATGGTCACGGCCCTGCTGGAGAAGCGCGGGGACAAGTGGGTGGTCCAGTGGCATCACCTGGCGCGGTATGCATAGTCCGCGACTGCCCATTACCCCGACGCAGGCCGCACTGCCGCCAGACTGGCATGGGCATTGGAAATGTTGACTCCTTCTCCTGATGGCAGGCCGAGCTTCGGCGGAAAAGGCCGGAATGCGGGGAAAGGTACTCACCTAAGCAAAAGCAGTCTTCAATCTCATTAACCACTTCCTGACTGACTTCTCAGTTGTCCCATTCCGAAAAACCCTTACTCTCCGCCTCACCCAAACGTACCAAAAAGCATGAAACCCTCATTCTCGCTCAGGTTCCTTGCGACATGCTTGCTGCTGCTTCTGGCTGTTGCTCCGGCCCACGCCTCCTCCCATCCCGTCATGGACGCCGCGCAAAAACGCATCGCCGCCTTTCACGCTGGGGAAAAGACCAATAACGCCTTCGTCCGCATCGTTTACTTCCACGCCTCCGATCGCGAACCTTTGCCCGATTACGCCGCCCGCCTCGACCGGGTCATGACCGATATCAGCGCGTTCTACCGTACAGAGATGGAGCAGCGTTTCTCCCTGAAAACTCCCGGTCTGCCGCTCGAACGCAAAGACGGCAAGCTCGTCATCCACATGGTCAAGGGCAAGCATCCCGCCGCACATTACCAGCACGAATCCGGTGACGAAACGTGGAAGGAAGTCCGCCAGGCCCTCGGCAAAAAACTCGATCCCGACCGCGAGCACGTCCTTATCCTCTACGGCCTCTGCGAGCGCGAACCCAGCGGCCGCTTCGTCTTCACCGCCCCCTACTACGGCGCGGGCTGGAGCGATCAACGCCACGGCCTCTGCCACGCCGCCGATTGCGACCTGCTCGATCCCAACCTGCTCACCAAGAAAGATCAGCCCTTCGTTTTCAAGGAACATTATTACGACCAGATGAAAATGAGTGTCGCCCAGTTCAACTCCTGGTATCTCGGCGGCATCGCCCATGAACTCGGCCACGGCCTCGGTTTCCCTCACGATAACGGCAGTCCGAACGAAGCGCCCGGCATCGCGCTCATGGGCGGCGGTAATCTTCACTACCGCGAAGATCTCTGGGGCGGCAAAAAACCCTCCTACCTCTCCCTCGCCACCGCCCTCCGCCTCGCCGCCCACCCGCTCACCACGCAATCCGACAAAGCTCGCTGGCAGAAAGCCGACGCCACCTTCGAGAGCCTCACCGCCACCGCCGAGAAAGGCACCCTGCGACTCAAAGGCCGCGTGCGCGCTTCCGTTCCCCCCTGCGCCGTCGTTGCTTCGGTCTGGCCCACCACCGCCAAGTCCGATCACGGCGCCATGACCTTCTCCTCCGCCGTCGATGACGAAGGCAACTTCACCCTCGACCTCACTAACCTCAAAGCGGCGACCTGGAATCTGAAACTCGGCGGTCTGCTCGTGAACGGCGCAGAATCCACCGAGAGACTCACCTTCAAATGCGACAACAAAGGCGTCCCTGAAGTCACCCACCTCATCGCCAACCGCGCCGTGGATGCCGCCGAACAGATTTTCATGAGCAACCTCGCGCAGGCCAAAAGACTCCTCACCGATGAAGCCATCGCCGCCGCCCTCACGGAAGAAGCCCGCCGCCGCCTGCGCCATCTCCGCACCCTGAGTGAACCGGAACCCAAGCCCATCGACCTCACCGTGTCTGAGCCCGCTGTCACTTTCCTTTCCGACGCCCATTGGACCAAAGCCGAAGTCGGCTGGGGCAAAGTCGCCCGCAATCGCTACTGGTTCATGCCAAACCAGCGCCAAGGCGTCCTGCTGAAGCTTAACGGCGAAGTCTTCGAAAAAGGCCTCTACGCCCACTCCAACTCCACGTTCACCTTCCCGCTGGCTAGCCGCTGGAAAACCTTCACTGCCACCATCGGCCTCCAAGACGGCGCCGCCGACCAAGGCTCCGCCATCTTCACCGTCCTCGGCGATGGCAAAGAACTCTACCGTTCCAAAATCCTCCGCCCCGGCGAAAAAGAAACCCTCAAACTCGACATCTCCGGCGTGAAAGAACTCGAACTCCAGACCAAAGGCGGCGAAAACCACAACCACAACTCCTGGTCCATCTGGGCCGCCCCCCTGGTCCAACGCTAAAAATCGTAATCGTCCTCGTTCTCGTCCTCGTCCTCGATTTCCCCCTTTTTCCTTTTTCGTATTTCGTGTCGTTCGCGGTTAATCCCCCTTCACTCTCTTTTCGCTTTCCCCCCTCTCCCCATCTGCGCCTATCCGCGTCCATCTGCGGTTAACTCTTCTCTTCCAAATGATCCATCAACGCATGATACGCCTCATTGATCTGCTTCGCCTTCTCCTCCACCTGCGCCCGCTTGGCCGGTTCCGCCATCGCGTATAGGTCTGGATGATGCTGCTTCATCATCCGCCGATACGCCCGCCGTAGCGCGGCCATGTCCGCCGTGACGGGCAGCTCCAGTGTCCGATAATGCGGTGCCAGTTCATCCGCCGAACGGCGCGTTTCCCGTCGGTGACTGCGCTCCGCCTCGGGCTCGATTCGCAACCGCCCGAACTTGTCCAACCGCCCCCGGTAACGCGCCTGACAACGCGGACACCGGATGGTGTGCTCGCTCTGAAACCGGCGGAGACGCAATTTCTGCCCACACCTCATGCAGATAAAATCAAACCGCTCCTCCCTCGGCGGCGGCTTCCAGTCATCACGACGGCTGCGTCGGGAAAAAGTCTGTCGCAACTCCCCCGTCAGGCTCAGTCCCGCCGGTGCGGATGGCAGG
>JAJNBN010000624.1 GCA_021156225.1 Verrucomicrobiota bacterium
GCTTCGGGCACGGTGCAAGAGAAACAAGTCCGAGTTTTCGATCCTGTGCGGGAATCGGGTGGCGGAATCTCGGGACAGGCGGCGTTTACTAAGCGGCTTTATTGAGGTACTGAGAGATCTTGGCCAAGGCACCCTCCAAAGATTGGACCCGCACTGGTTTGGTAAGATGCACCTGGAATCCCGCAGCGAGGCCTTTGGCGATGTCTTCCTCCATCCCGTAACCGGTCAAAGCGATACCCCGTAAGTCTCGGTTTTTAGCCAGCAACTCATTCATCAATTCATAACCGTTGCCATCCGGGAGGCCGATGTCGGAAATCACCAAATTAAAATCCCGTTTTCCCGCGAGCTCACGGGCCTCAGCCGCCGTGGCGGCGGAAGAGACTTCATAGCGTCGCCGCTGTAACAGATGGGTGAGGGTGGTTCGGGTAGGCTCATGATCCTCGACGAGCAGGATGCGCAAAGGCGTGCCCTGGCCATTCTCCCGAGATATCGGAGAAAGCGGCGTTTCGCGTGACGAATTGCTCTGCATCTCCGCCGTGACCGTAGGCAGCGTGATGATGAAAGTGGAGCCTTGATCACGCCCCCCGCTCTCCGCCCGGATTTCCCCGACATGCAGTTCCAGCAACTTCCGGGTTATGGCCAGCCCCAGTCCGAGCCCGCCAAAACGGTGCGCGCCACCACTGGTTACGTGTTCGCCCTGGTTGAACGCCTCAAAAACTTGCCCGAGTTCTTTCTTCGTCATGCCTATCCCCGTATCCGCGATGGTGACTATCAGTTGCCCGTCCCGTCTGCGGGAGCTCACAGTTATTCTTCCGTTCTCCGGAGTGAATTTAACCGCGTTCTTCAATACGTTCCAAAAGACCTGCTGCAGACGTACTGAATCCCCTTCCACCACGGCGTCTTCCGCCTCCCAATCTCTGATCAATTCGATGTTTTTCTGATCAATCTCCGCTTGAACCGTTCGGAGCGCCTCTTTAAAGACCGTATCCACACTGATGAGTGCCTTGTTGAGCGAGAGTTTGCCATGCCGGATGGAAGTGATATCCAGCAGATCATCGATAAGCCGGGCCTCCAGCTCCACGTTGTTGCGTATCGTGGTGAATTGGGCCCTGACTTCAGCGGACAATCTGGAATCTCCGGCCGCATCGCTGGCCAGCAGCAGCACGGGGTTCAAGGGCGTCCTCAATTCGTGCGATAGCGCGGCGAGAAACTCATCCTTAGCATGGGACGCTGCGACCGCCTCTTTATGGGCCTGCTCGAGCTTGCGTTCCGCCTGTTTCTGGGTGGTGATGTCCCTCGCGATCTTTGAGGCACCCACAATATTTCCCTGCTGATCTCTCATCGGCGAAACCGTCAGTGAGATCTCCACCATGCTGCCGTCCTTTCGGCGGCGGACTGTCTCATATTGCTTGATGCGCTCTCCATTCCGGATACGCCTTAGAATGCCCGGCTCTTCATCAAAGTGCTCAGGCGGGATCAACACCGTGATCGAACGGCCGATGATCTCTTCCGGCTGATAGCCGAAGAGCCGTTCTGCCCCACCATTCCAGCTCTTGATGATGCCATTCAGGTCTTTGCTGATGATGGCATCGTCGGATGACTCGACAATGGCCGCCAGATGACGAGAAGCTTCCTCCGCGCGTTTGCTCTCCGTGATATCAACCAGCATGCTGACTGCCCCCACTATCCGGCCATTGGCATCACGGATCGGATCCGGATAAGGCAGCACATTCCGGCGCGTACCATCCGGACGTTCAATGACCATCTCCTGCCCCCGGATCGGCCGGCCTTCTTTCAAGGTGATGGCCAGCGGGCATTTATCCAGCGGCATGGGCGTCCCATCGGGATTATAAATGCGATGGGAGCCGCACCAGAGGTCTTTGCCCAGTTCCGGTTTACGACCCCAAAGAGTCACTGCGGCTTCGTTATACAAGGTCACATAGCCTTGCGCATCCGTGGTGTAGATGGCCGTGGGCAGGCCATGCACAAGCTGGACGTAATGTTCCCGGCTGGCCCTTACTGCCGCATCACTCAGCTTGCGCTCGATGGCGATGGTAGCCGTGCGTGTGATCGTTTCCACCATCCGTAAATCACTCTCATTTGCCTGCCGTGTTTCCGGATGGTACAGCGCAAACGTCCCCAGGACTTCCCCGTGCGTCGAGACCAGCGGAACCGACCAGCAGGCTCGCAACCCATGGGCCAGCGCCAAATCTTTGTATTCCGACCAAAGCGGATCGGTGGCGATGCTCCCCACAAACACCGGCTTCTTGGAAAACACCGCTGTACCACAAGACGCAGCCGCGGGGCCGATGACCATGCCATCGATCGCTTTAACATAAGCCCGTGGCAGACTCGGAGCCGCAGCATGTCGCAGGTGTACACCATCCGAATCTAGCAGCATAATGGAAGCATAGGCTTTGCCCGAACATTGCAGCTCCGCCGTACGCATCAATTCGCTCAATACATCTTCCAACGGCTTATCTTCCACAATGAGCTGCAACACCCGCCGATTTCCTTCTGCCACTGCTTCCGCACGCTTGCGGGCCGTAGTGAGGCGGGTGGTGCCGCAAACGGCAGAGACGCGGCCATCCACCGCGAATACCGGGCTGAAGATATACTCATGGTCATCCTCCACGCCCGCCGCATGAACTTTTCCCGCTGATCTCCTCCAATGACTTGCCCCAGAGTTTCAATAGCGGCTTGTTCGCATAGATCCAGTTGCCTTCCAGGTCAAACGTGTAGGCCAGGTCGGTGATCGAGGACAAGGTGGCATCGAAAAGGCGCGCCTGCGCCTCCTTCTCCGCCGCCATTACCGCCAAATCCGCTTCGTGCCGCTTCCGTTCGGTGACATCACGCGTGGAACCCGCGATGGCTGTCACCGTGCCGTCGGGTCCGATCACCGGGTTAAAGATATATTCGTAGTAGCCCAGGGTGCCGCTCGGGCTCTTGTAAGGTGTCTCATCCCGCAACGTCTCCTTGGTGGCAAACACCTGCTGGATCTGACGCTGGAAACGGGCCGCCAGTTCTGGCGAATAGTGCAGATCAAAAAAATCTTTTCCCACGGCCTCTTCCAGACTGAGCCCCCACAGGTTCAACAACGGTTTGTTGGCGTAGAGAAAGCGTCCCCGGCGGTCCAGAATGTAGGCGAAGTCATTGATGTGGGAAAGCGTGGTATCGAAGATGCGGGCCTGGTCTTCGATCTTCCGGGATAGCAAGGCCAGTGCTTCCTGCTGCGTGCGGCCTTCCGTGACATCCCGTGAAACGGCAAGCACCCGTTGCGGTTTTCCACTGGCGTTGAGGATCGGCGAAAGGATGACATCCCACCATTTTTGAATCCCATCAAAGGTCAGGCAGCTCCCCTGAAAACGGCTGACCCGGCCCAGTCGCGCCTCCTTCAGGGCGCCCATGGCATTCTGCCGTTCCTTGCCCTTCCAAAACGCCGGCCAGGACTTCAGATGAAAACGTTCCATGCCCTCCCCGCCCAGCATCTGCTGACCGTGCATGTTTATCGACAGGATACGGCCCTTCAGGTCCAGCTCCTTGATGCAGTCATGGCTGCTCTCGTAGAAGTTTTTCAGCCGCTCGCCGCTCTCCCGCAAGGCCTGCACCAAGTTGCGTGCCTCGTACTGGCGCTGCCTGCCG
>JAJNBN010000082.1 GCA_021156225.1 Verrucomicrobiota bacterium
CGACGTCCCGTTCCCCCTCCGGCTTACGGACCCTGATCCATACGCCCGATACACTCACATATCCTACAAGATCTGGTGGGGCATCGCTGCCGCGATGCCCTGACTTTTTCCGTCAAGGCACCGTGATCGGCTCTCACCCACTCACATCTTCATAATGGCTCCATAAGGACTGCCATCTCCCCGCCAACGCAGGCACACAACCACACGACAAAACGTATCGCCATGCTTGATGACTTTGGGATTTCCCAGAAGCTGCCTACCGCTCCGATTGAGCGCCAACCTCCGTTTATCCGTCCTTTACCGACAACGAGTTGTCAGCGCAAAAAGACTACCAAAAACCCCACCAAGCTCAATCACTTTTTCTGCTGAACCGATTCATGATTTCTAATCATTTGCCGCCCAAGAAATTACAAATGAAGATTTTTCCAGGAGCGTGGGGCGCCTCGCGCCACACATCTCCCCTACGCAGCGCTACCTCCAAAAATTACAGAAGCATTTGAGCGCACATTCCGACCGCAGACTCTGCTCCAAAACACCACGAATCACACCGCTTGCATCATCGTCAGCTCAGCGCTCCTTGCCCCGCCCCCATAACCCGTGTAATCTCCACCTAACACCAACTTGATCTACGAAAGCAAATAGCCCGCTGGATACTGCCTCAAACAACTGCCCAAAATCTGCGGGATCAAACCGTTAGAGGTTATCGCGTTTTGACTCAGCTCCCATCCATGAACTCAAAAGTAATTTGCGGCGGTTGTTTATGCGGCTCGGTCCGTTATGAAGCAACGGGAGAGCTCTTCCACATCACTCACTGCCACTGTGCCGATTGCCGCCGGAGCAGCGGCGCACCATTTGTCACATGGGCGTCGTTTCGCCCCGGCGATTTTCGTTTCACCACCGGACAGCCGCGCGAACTCCAATGGGCCGGACGCCTGCGTTACTTCTGTCCCCAATGCGGCACCCACCTCACCTTTATCACTGGCCCGAATGCTGACGAACTGGCCGTCACCGTTTGTAGCTTGGACGACCCCGCCCTCGTGACACCATCAGACCACACTTGGGTTGAAGACCGTCTCCCCTGGATTCACCTGGCCGATGGTTTGCCGGCTTACGGACAAAACCGGGACACTGCCGCCTAGCCACTTGCCTTCGGCATGAACGAAAGCATCAAAGCATGAACACCCTCAGGTTGTGGACGACCTTGGCGATGGTGTCTGTCGCCTGCTGGTGCGGATGCGATCGCCCCGTTTCACCTCCTCCGGCGATCAAGATGGATTCGAAGCCGCGCAAGCCCGACCCTCCCCTCCCGCTGTTCGATGGGTTCGAGGGCGAGACCATCACCAACTTCTGGCGCGCCGGAGATGCGGGCAGCGGCCGTTACGCACCCGGAGCAGTATCCGTCACCACGAATCGTGCCCGCTCAGGCCGCCAGTCCGTTCAGATCACTGTGCGTCAGGGAGATATCCAGCAAGAAGGTGGCGACGGCGAGCCGAACGAGCGAGCCGAACTTGATTCCGGCAAGCTCTTGCTGAGTCAGGAACGCTGGTACGGGTTCTCGTTCCAGATCCCCGAGGGATTTCCCATCGTCAGCACCCGTCTCGTCATGGCGCAGTGGAAGCAGGGCGGGGTGAACGGGGGGCCCCTCATTGCGCAACGTTACCGTTCCGACCGTCATCACTTGACCATCCGGGATTGGAAGGATGACGATGGTGACCGGAAGGAATATCCTCTGCCGGCGATCAAACCCGGTCGTTGGAACGACATGATCTACCGCATCCGCCTTTCCCCCACCAAGGATGGTTTGGTGGAAGTATGGATGAATGGTGAGCGCGTCGTGTCTCATCGCGGACCGACTTCATCCGCCGCCGGAGAGGGAGATGTCTATAACAAGGTCGGCCTGTATCGCGACCGCATGGCCCAACCCATGACCATTTACTTCGACAATTACACCGTCGGAGAGACCATGGAGGCCGTTGATCCCAGAAGATTTGACGCGAAACCCTGAACCGGGCCGCACACCTTAAAAGCCAACTTTAAACTTTGAACTTTGCGCCTCGGCCTCTAGCGTTCCTCGCGCATGATCGGCCCATTGATCGCCCAGCTAAAATCCGCCGCCAGCTACCTCGCCAAGCGCCTCCCCGCGCTGGCCGTCTTTCTTGCCGTCATCATCGGCTTTCAATGGACGGAAGAAGCCTACCGCAGCGAGTTCGGCGCGGAACCCGATGAAGCCGCCCATTACGTCACCGGCCTGATGGTGCGCGACTACCTCGCCGCCGGTTGTCCCGGTAATCCGCTGAAATTCGCCAACAAGTTCTACGAGCATTATCCGAAAGTCGCCCTCGGCCACTGGCCTCCGGGCTTCTACGCCGCACAAGCCGCCTGGACCCTCCCCTTCGGTCCCAGCCGTACTTCCATCTTGGTTTTCATGGCTGTCCTCACCGCCCTGCTCGCATGGACGACGTATCTGGTCATCGAGAAACTTCTGGATGTCAGATGGGCTTGGCTCGGCGGTATTCTGCTTTTGCTGCTCCCTCAGATCCATCAATACGGCGGCCTCATCATGATGGAGATTCCCATGTCTCTCCTCACCCTCTGGGGTGCCTTGGCCTATGCCCGCTATCTCCATACCGGCGGCTGGCAAGCCTCCCTCGCCTACGGCCTCCTCGCCTCCGCCGCCATCCTCACCAAATACGCCGGTCTCGCCCTCGCCTTCGTCCCCTTGGTCGGCTTGATCCTCTGTGCGCGCTGGTCTTGGATGAAGCGCTTCTCCTTCTGGCTGCCCGCCGGAGCCGTCGTCGTCATCTGCGTACCGTGGATCTTGGCTACCCTCAAACTCGCCAAGGACGGCATGATGGAAGACAAGCCTTCGCTCGGCTTCATCCTGAAAGCCGCCGGTTATTTCATCGGCAAGATTGAAGCCACCACCGGCATCGCGCTGCTGGCCTTCGCCCTCGTGGGCTTGCTCGCCAGTTGGGGCATGAAACGCGAGCACCGCCCCTTGCTCGCTTCGCTCATCGGGTTGATCACCGGCACTTACCTCCTCTACCTCTTGGTGCCCGCCGGGCTCGAAGCCCGCCACATGACACCCATCCTCGCCCCGGCCATCATCTTCGCCTTGCTCGGCATGAAAGCCCTCGCCGAGATGCTCGCGCAAAAAGGCCTGGCGCTCACCACCGCCTGCGCCCTGACCGTCGCCGTGGGCATCGCCGGTTTCGCCATCGAAACCTTCCGTCTCAAACCCAAAGGCTATCGCGGTTACGAAGCCATCGCCCAAAAACTCGCCGCTGAAGACCCCAATCCCAAGACCATCGTCCTCGTCTCCTCCGATGCCCGCGGCGAAGGCATGCTCGTCTCGGAGGTCGCCCTCGGCGAGAAACGCCTCGACACCGTCGTGAAACGCGCCAGCAAACTCCTCGCCAAGAGCGGCTGGGCGGGGACCAGCTACGAAGCCAAGGCCCAGAGCGCCGGGGAAACCATCGCCCTGTTGCAAACCGAAGGGGTGCAATTCCTTGTGATCGACCGCACCATCCCCGCCCGCCTCAAGGTCAAGCACCACGAACTCCTCGAAAACGCCGCTTCCGCCGCCGACAACCAATGGAAACTCATCGGCAAGCTCCCCATCACCCGTGGCGGAGAGATCACCCCGGAAGGCCTGGAAGTTTATCGCTTGAAGTAGTTGTCCGCTAAATAGTTAAAAGATGAACCGTTCGAACGTTTCACGTTTCAACCCTTTTACCCTTTTAACGCATCTTCCGTATTTTTACTCATGAAATAGGACTGGCACCGCCCCTCCCGATTCCCTAAAGTCCCTGCGATTTTGAATACGAAAGAAGCAATCCTGCACGCGATGAAGAACGACGACCTGGCCCCCTGCGCCAGCGTCGTGATGCCCGTTTACAACGAAGAAGCCACCGTGGCCGAGGTCATCCGTGTGGTGCTGAAACAAAAACCCGTGCAGGAACTCGTCGTCGTCGATGACTGCTCCAAAGACGGCACCTACACCGTGCTCCAAAAGCTCGCCGCGGAAAATCCCCGCATCCAGCTCTACCATCATGAGGTGAATCAAGGCAAAGGTGCCGCCCTCCGCACCGCCATCAGCAAGGCCACTTCCCCCATCGTTCTCATCCAGGACGCCGATCTCGAATACGATCCCACAGAGTATTACCTCCTGCTCCGTCCCATCCTCGCCGATCGCGCCGATATCGTTTACGGCTCCCGCTTCCTCGGTTCCGGTTCCCATCGCGTGCTGTATTACTGGCACTCGCTCGGCAACAAGGTGCTCACCACCATGTCCAACATGTTCACCAACCTGAACCTCACGGACATGGAGACCTGCTACAAAGTTTTCCGCCGCGAGATCATCCAGAAGGTGAAGATCGAGGAAAACCGCTTCGGCTTCGAACCCGAGATCACCGCGAAGATTTCGAAGCTCGATGCGCGCATCTACGAAGTCGCCATCTCCTACTACGGCCGCACCTACGCCGAAGGCAAGAAGATCGGTTGGAAAGATGGTGTCAGCGCCCTCCGCTGCATCCTGAAGTACAATCTCTTCAACTAAATCATGGCGAGCCGACCCAATGAATTCGCCCTCACGAACAATTTCGAGTTCGAGGCGCTGAAACAGGCGGAGAATTACCGCAAACGTCTCCTCATCGAATTCGCCCCCCACCTCATCGGTGACGTCATCGAGGTCGGCGCCGGCATCGGCCAGATCACCACCATGGTCAAGGCCTTGCCCGCCGTGAAATCCGTTCTCGCCATCGAACCGGACCCGGATTTTTGCGCCATGTTCAAGTCCACCGTGCCAGACATCCCGCTCATCCGCGGCACCGTCAGCGCCTTGAACAGCGATTCCCATTGGGACGGCATCGTCTGCATCAACGTGCTCGAACACATCGAGGACGACCTCGCCGAACTGAGCCGCTACGCGAAACTCCTCAGCCAGCGCAATGGCCGCCTCTGCCTCTTCGTCCCCGCGCGACCGGAGATCTACGCCCCGATCGATAAAGACTTCGGCCACTTCCGCCGTTACCTGAAAGCGGACCTCGCCAAGAAACTCGATGATGCCGGTTTCAGCTCCATCCGCCTGCAATACTTCAACGTCACTGGCTACTTCGCCTGGTGGTTGAATTTTTGCGTGCTGAAGAAACGGCAGTTCGAAGTCGGCTCCGTCCGCATGTTCGACCGCGTCATCTTCCCTGTAACGAGCACCGTAGAAAGCTGGCTCCCCGCCCCTCCCTTCGGCCAAAGCCTCCTCGCCATCGCCGAAGCCAAGTAACGTAACGTAGTGGGACAGGAGCCTTCCCCTGTCCAGTCTCCCCATCGTCGTCACCCCTCTACCCTTTCGATGTTGGGCGTTCGGAGTTCGATGTTTCTCTTTATCTCTTCTTCGCCATCTCAATCGTCTGCGCTAGATACGTCTCAAACTGATCCGTCACCGAACCCCAGCTAAACTTCTCACACACCAGCTTCCGCGCATTGCCACCGAGCCGCGCCCGTTCCGCCGGTGATTTCAGCAACTCGATCACCGCATCCGCAAACGCATTAGATTCATCTTCCAATCGGATATCCACCTTGTCCGTGATGTCCAATCCCTCCGCCCCCACCCGCGTGGACACCACCGGCAACGCCATCGCCAACGCCTCGTAGATCTTGATCCGCGTTCCCCCACCCGCCCGCAAAGGCACCACCATCACCGACGCATCACTCAAATGCGGCCGCACATCCGGCACCGTCCCCGTGATGATGATCGATGGATCTGCCTTCGCCAGCGCCAGCACCTTTTCTGGTGGCTTGCGCCCCACGATCACAAACGTCGCCTGCGGGTCCGCCGCCTTGATGCGCGGCCAGATCGCCTCGTTGAAATGCATCACACAATCGATGTTCGGCTGCCAGTCCATCGACCCCAGGAACACGATCTTGCCCGGCTTCGCTGGCTGCGTGGACGGCTGGAAAAACTCCACATCCACCCCCGTCGGCACACTGCCCAAAACATTCGTGAGCCCGTAATCCTTCCGCATCAGCTCACAGTCATTGTCCGAGACCCCGACCACCCCATCGAACTTCGCACAGAACTCCCGCTCCACCGTCCGCAGCCGTTGCCATTGCCCGTTCAGATACCATTTCTTCAATCCCGTCGCATTCGCCGCCATGCGTTCCCAGATCAGCGCCTCCACATTATGTTGGAACAACAGGCACGGCGTCTTCGGCCGGAAATCCCCATGGAACACGCTCGGCGCCGGTGTCAGAAAATCGCACACCAGCACATCCATCTGCTGCTCCCGGTCCAGCTTGGCGATGATCTCCTCCCAAGGCTGCGACCGATACTTGTCGATCACATAGGGATTCCGGCTCAACAAAAAGTTCCCCAGCAATTCACCCGCAAACTTAGGCGAGCCCTTCGGCGTCTCCTGCCAGTCGATCCACGTCTGCGTGCGCGAATATTCGCCCGCCTGCGCCGTGTGCTCCCGCGCCGTTGGGTCCAGCGCCACATAATGCACCGGATGCCGCCGGTTCAATTCCTTCAGCATCTGGTACGTGCGGATTTTCCCGCCCGTATCCACCGGATGCAGGGGTCCGCTCTTCAGCCACACGATCCGCCATGGTTTCTTGTCGCTCATTAACTGTGCTAAGTTGGCCTTTGAACGCGTCCGTGACAAGCCGGACGGTGGGCCAAATAGTCCTGCAAGCAGGCTTGCCCCGCCTTTTCGTTCCCGCCAAAGTCTCGGCGTCAACACGGCAAATGCCTGAATAAATCATAGCTGAGCCCTTTGGGTCTCGGCCCTTTATAAAAATACGGTGAAAGTAAGCGTTTTTGGACTAGGTTACGTGGGCGCGGTCATCACCGCGTGTTTCTCCCGGCAAGGGCACACCATCATCGGTGTCGATACGGATGCCTTTAAGGTCGGCCAGATCAACGCCGGCAAGTCCCCCATCATCGAGCCGGAACTCGAGAAGATGCTGGGCGAAGGCGTCGCCGCTGGTCGCGTCAGCGCCACCTCGGATTTCAAGTCCGCCGTGCTGGACAGCGAGATCTCCATGATCTGCGTCGGCACGCCCTCCAAGCCCGATGGCAGCATCGACCTCACCTACATCCGCCGCGTCTGCGAAAATATCGGTGAAGTCCTGCGCGATAAACCCTCACGCCACATCGTCATCATCCGCTCCACGATGCTTCCCGGCTCCATCGAAGGCACCGTCATCCCGGCTTTGGAGAAAACGTCCGGCAAGAAAAACGGCCTCGGCTTCGGCGTCGGCATTAATCCTGAGTTCCTCCGCGAATCCACCGCCGTCCACGATTTCTACAATCCTCCCAAGACCGTTATCGGTACCGAATCCGTGGAAGACTTCCACAAGGTCGCTGAACTTTACGATGGCATCCCCGGCCCCATGGTCCATGCCAATGTCCGTACCGCCGAGATGGTAAAGTATGCGGATAATTGCTTCCACGCGTTGAAGATCGTTTTCGCCAACGAGATCGGCCGCGCCAGCAAGGCTCTCGGCTCCAATGCCGATGAAGTCATGCGCATCTTCTCGCTGGATACCAAGCTGAACCTCTCCCCCGTTTACCTGAAGCCCGGCTTCTGCTACGGCGGTTCCTGCCTGCCGAAGGATTTGCGCGCCATCGCTGCTGCAGGACGCGCCCTCGGCGTGGAACTTCCCCTTATGGAAGGCATCGGCCTCAGCAACGATGCTCATTTCAACAGCGCCTTCCGCTACCTGCTGGAGCAAAAAGAAGAACCCATCGCCGTCCTCGGTTTCGCCTTCAAGGCCGGCACCGACGACCTCCGCGAATCTCCCGTTGTGAAGCTCATCGAAGAACTCGTCAAAGCGGGCAAACAAGTGCGCCTCTACGATCGCAACGTGTCACCGGAACGCTTGATCGGTGCCAACAAGAAATTCATCGAAGCGCATCTGCCCCACTTGAGCCACCTCATCGTCGGTTCCGTGGATGAACTCGTGGAAGGGGCAAAAGTCATCGTCGTCGGTAATGGTAATGATGAAGCCCGCACCTTGCTCCCGCAACTAGGTCACGAGATCAAAGTAGTCGATCTCGTCTCCGGCGGCATCAAGACCTCGACCAAAGCCGCCATCTGGCGTCCCTGCGCCTGATTGCGGTTTAATCGCAGAGCAACCAAATGGGCCGCCTAGCTCCGCGCCTCAGCCGTCTCAGCTTCCGCCGTCATCTCCGCATGGGACCGGCGCGTATGATAATGCGGTGCCTTGTCCCTCGCCTTCTGCCCCAGACCACCGCTCAACATGGTCCGCACCGTGTCGAGCAGGATGAAGAGATCCAGCAACAGACTCATGTGCTTCATGTAATACAGGTCGTATTCCAGTTTCTTGCGCGTGTCCTCGATGCTCGCCCCGTACGGATACTTCACCTGCGCCCAGCCCGTGATACCCGGCTGAATCATCAGACGTTCTTGAAAATAAGGAATGCGCTCGGCCAATTTCGTCACAAACTCCGGCCGCTCTGGGCGTGGCCCCACCAGTGACATCTCGCCCTTCAACACATTCAGCAATTGCGGAATCTCATCGATGCGATACTTGCGCAGAAACTCGCCCACCGGCGTCACGCGCGGATCTTTATCCTTCGCCCACTGCACCCCAGCCGCCTCGGCATCCACGCGCATGGACCGCAGCTTGAGCATCTCAAATTTATTCCCGAACCGCCCTGACCTGACCTGCCGGTAAAATATCGGCCCCTTGCTTGTCAACCGCACCAAGATCACCCCGATCACAAAAGGAATGGAAAGCGCCAGCAGTACCAATAGGGAAAACACGATATCAAACGCCCGTTTCATCTTGCGGATGTAAGTAAGCCGGGGCGAACCGCTGGCGGCCAGCAACCATCCGGGCGTCACCAATCCCAACGGAATGAACTGATAAAACTCCTCGCACATGCTGATCAGCGGCATCACCAGCACCCCTGAATAACGAAGTTCTGAGAACAACCGGAAATTCTCGGCCGTGGTGATGCAACTCTCCGCGCAAACCACACGTGTGACCTCTGCCTTCCGCACGATGTTCGGCAGATCCCCGATCTTGCCCAGCACCTTCAAACCTTCACCGGGATGATAATTGGCTGCGGTCACCACCCCCACCAGCTCCAGCTCCAACTCCCACAAACGACGGTTCAACATCAGTTCATGCTCATCATCCAAACTTGTCAGGATCACCACCATTCGCTCACGCAGACGCTCCTCCCGATGACGGATATAGGAGTAATACATCAGCATGCACCCCAAGGCGATCACCGCGCCCAAAGCCATCGCACCACGCCCGATTCCCGTCACTTGAAACAGATAGAAGAATCCCAACATCATCAAAGCGGAAAGCCCCACCGCTCCGCTCACCGCCAACATCCGGTTCACGGGATTGCTCGGAATGCCATGGAAAGAATAAAAGCCGAAGATATACGCCGCGCAGGAATAAAAAGCGCCCCCAAGGAAAATACCCGCCCAATGATCCAGCAGCGCCAGCATCCACTCTTCTTGAAAGCGGAGGATGAACGCCACCAGGAACGAAGCGATAAATATCGCCATATCCACAACGAACCGTTGTGAAACACGTCCAAAATGCCGACTTTCTATACCATTTGCTACCATAGCTTTTATCCACTACTCAAAACGCCCAGCCATCTCCCACCTTACTCAATCACGCTTTTAGAACAAGCAAATTTCACACCCATCATCCGTTTGCGAAACGCCTTATCCTGAACAACTTAAAAAA
>JAJNBN010000083.1 GCA_021156225.1 Verrucomicrobiota bacterium
TTACTTCGCTGCGATGCTCACCCCCGCCCACCTCATCCACCAAACACCCACTCAAGGCAAAACCTACTCCGCCGTGGGCGACAAATACGTGATGCTCGCCACCGGCGAGCAAACCGGCGGTGCCTACTGCCTGACTGAAGCCACCGTCCCTCCCGGCGGCGGACCACCGCCTCATTATCACACGCGCGAAGAAGAATCCTTCTACGTGCTCGCGGGCGAGATCACCTTCACTGTGGAAGACAAAACCATCATCGGCACACCCGGCACCTTCGTGCAGATTCCCCGTGGCACACCGCACGCCTTCAAGAACAACAGCCCCGCTCCCGCCCGCATGCTCATCCAATGCGCACCCGCCGGGTTCGATAAATTCATGGCCGAGTTCGCCACCGAACTCCCCTCGCCCAACTCCGATCCATTGCCCCCTTCCCCTTCAGAGATCCAAAAACTACTCGCCGTCGCCCCGCAATACGGCATGGTAATCCTGCCGCCCAAGCACTGAAATCCCCCGGATAAAGAGCGTGAGCAAGCAGTGATAGGCCGGATAGTTCCGCTTCCCTCCTGTGGCTGCGTATTCTGTGGTTTCCCCTTACCCGTGTTTCTGCTAAGACATCCTTAGCCCATGAACACGTCCATTACCCGTCGTCGTTTTCTCCAGCTCTCCGCTGCCGGTGCGACCAGTCTTTCACTCACTCCATCAGCCCGCACCGCCGAAGCTGCGAAATCCTTTTCCTTCATCCTCCTTGGTGATCTCCATTTTGACCGCCTCGAGCATCACGACATGGCGTGGCTGGAGAAAAACAAAGGTGGCGATCTCGGCCAGATCAAGAACTACTCCCGCATCACTGCGGAGGTGATGCCGCGCCTCTTCGCGACCGTGCGCGAGACCGTCACCGCTTTGAACACCGCTTCACCCGCAAACAAAGTCCCCTTTGTCCTGCAAGCGGGCGATCTCGTCGAGGGCCTTTGCGGCACTGAAGAACTCTCCGTGCGCCAAAATCAGGAAGCCTTGGCCTTCGTCCGCGAGGCTAAGCTCGGCGCTCCCTTCCTTTTCACCAAAGGCAACCACGACGTCACCGGCGATGGTGCCCTACCCGCCTTCCAACACGTTTTCCACCCTTATCTCGCGCAACAGGCGAAGGCCTTTCAAGGCCCAGCCAAACTGGATTCCGGCAACTATTCATTCAGCCATCAGAACGCACAGTTCTTTTGTTTCGATGCTTACGACAAACAAAGCCTCGACTGGCTGGAAGCCGCTCTTGCCAAACGCCAGGCCCAACACTGCTTTGTCGTCATTCATCCACCCGTCGTACCCTATGGTGCCCGTTCCACCTGGAATCTTTATTCCAGTGCGAAAGACAAACCCCGTCGTGAGAAACTCCTCGAACTCCTTGGCAAACAAAACGCCTTCGTCCTCGGCGGTCACATCCACAAATTCAACACCCTCACCCGCACCACGCCCGGCGGTGGCAAATTCGTCCAACTCGCCGTCAGCAGCGTCGTCGGTTCAGCCGAAACCAAACCAAAAGACATTCTCTCTGGCCTGAAAGAATACACCGGCGACCAGATCCGCGTAGAACCCAAACACGCACCCGAGACCGAAAAAGCCCGCCGTGCTGTCTATGATACGGAGCGTGAATTCGTAAAATCCTTCGAATACGCCGACCTCCCCGGCCACACCGTCATCACCATCAACGGCTCTCAAGTCACCGCCAAAATCCACGCTGGCATCACCCGAGACGTCTGGCGCACTGTGGATTTGACAGAGCTGCTAAAAGCCTGATGCTTCGAAAACATATCAGGTAAACAACCATCAGCAGCTCAAGCGGTCATTCCTCACTCATCCAACGCCACCCTCACCTTCAACATCAACTCCTTCGGCGTATACGGCTTTGCCAAAAACCACGTCCTGGGCGGCAGCGCTTCCCCGCCCGAAACCAGCGCGCTCGAATATCCGCTGCTGATCAGCACCCGCAGATCGCGCCGTTCTTTGCGTAGCGTCTCCGCCAGTTCCTTCCCACTGATTCCTCCCGGCATCACCATGTCCGTCAGCAACAGCCTCACCTTCGCATGATTCCCATTCCACACTTGGATTGCCTCCGCTCCTGATGCCGCCGAAAGTATTTGATACCCACCCATGGAGAGCAACGTCTCCAGCATCCGCCGCACCATCGGATCATCCTCCACCACTAGGATCGTCTCGAACCCCTTCTTCTCCGGCGGATGCGCCTCAGGTTCCGAAGCCGCTACCGTCACTTCCTCCACCGCGGGCAGGAACAGCCGAAAAGTCGTCCCCTTGCCGACTATCGAGTCCACCTCCACCCAACCCTGATGCTGCTTGATGATGCCATAAACCGTCGCCAGTCCCAGCCCTGTGCCCTTGCCGAACTCTTTCGTCGTAAAGAACGGCTCAAAGATCAGCGCCTGATTCTCCGGCGCAATTCCGCAACCAGTGTCGGACACGCTCAAACACACATACTCACCCGTCGACGCCTGCGGCTTCTGCCGGCAATACGCGGCATCGATCTTCACTGCATCCGTGCTGATGCGCAGCAGTCCGCCCTTGGGCATCGCATCCCGCGCATTCACTGCCAGGTTCAGGATCACCTGCTCGATCATGCTGCTGTCCGCCTTCACGAACGGCAGGTCCGTATCATAGTGGAACTCTAGAGTGATATCCTCACCCAATATGCGATCCAGCATCTGCGTCATCTGGCTGGATACCTCGTTCAGATTCAAGGACCGCCGTTGCAACACCTGCTTGCGGCTGAAGGCCAGCAACTGCCTCGTCAGATTTGCCGCACGCTGGCTCGCATCCAATATCTGATCCATCAAATCCTGCTGTCCCGGCTCGGGCCGGTTCGCCAGCAGCAACGACGTGTTGCCTTGGATCACCGTCAGGATGTTGTTGAAATCATGCGCCACACCCGCGGCCAGTTGCCCCACCGACTCCATTTTCTGCAACTGCCGCAACTCCACTTCCATCCGCTTGCGATCAGTGACATCGCGCCCGATGCCCAGCAACCCGACAACTTTCTCTTCTTCCATCAACGGCGTGATCGTCACCTCCATCGTCACGAGCCCGCCCTCCTTGGTTCTGAGCGGCAATTCAAACAGCGGCAGCTTCTCACCCGTCAAAGCGCGCCGGAATTGTTCCCGCGCATCCTCCTTCGTATCGTCCGGCAACACCTCCGAGTAATGTTTGCCCAACCAATCTTCCACCACCCAGCCCGTCGCCAGCGTCAGCGCACTGTTCAGCGACAACACCATTCCCTCCGGTGAAAGCGTGAAAATCAGATCGCGCGCCGTCTCCACCAGTTGCCGGTTTCGCTTCTCGGATTGCCGCAAGGCATCCTCCATCCGCCGTCGTTCCGTCACCTCCGTCGCGATGCCACAGATGCCGGTGATTTTGCCACTGGCATCCAGCAAAGGAAACTTCGACACCATGAAGCAATGAATGCCATCGGGAAACAAAGCCAGCTCCTCGCAATCGATCGGCTGTCCGTTCGCCAGCAACTGCCGGTCATGGACTTGGTACTGCACCATCTGTTCCGGTGTGGAAAAATCCCGATCCAGCTTGCCGACGATATCTTCTGGCCTCAGACCGAACGCCGTGGCGAATTTGGAATTCACCAGCAGGTAACGCCCCTCCAGATCCTTGATGAAGATCAGCGCCGGACTGTTCTCCACAAACGCCATCAGTCGCCCCTCACTCTCCTTCGCTTTGCGCTCCGCCTCCTTCTGTTCCGTGATATCTCGGGCTATGGAATAAAGGGCATCACTGCCCGGGCGCACCGCCGGAGACGCCCAGTCCAGCCATCGGTAATGGCCATCTTTGCAACGATAGCGATTTTCAAAATGGACATTGTCCTGTCCGTTCAACAGCTTTTGAAAAGTGCGGTTGGTTTCCGCCACATCCTCCGGGTGGACAAAGTCGATGAACGGCTTGGCCATTAACTCTTCCCGTGACCAGCCCAGCGCCTTCTCCCAAGACCGGTTCAGTTTGCGAAAATAGCCATCCGTCCCGGTCACGCACAGCAAGTCCAACGACAGATCGAACAGGGGTTCAAACGAAGCCTGTTCGTGCTGGTTGCCGCTTGGTTCTGCTCGCTCGTCGTGTCCCATGGCCTCTGCACCAATGGTGAATGCATACCGCTTTGCCCGCTATCACCGTGCTATGGCATAATCCCAGAAGGGCTGTTTAGGCAAAAGAAAACGCGAAGGTATTGCTACCTTCGCGTGTGTAAAAAGGAAAAGTTCGCTTAGCGCTTGAAGTTCAGCGGGAACGCGCCGGGCATCTCATGGGCGCACGGCTGGTTGATCGGCGCATCCGGCTTCCGCTCGTTCGAGGTCACCAGGTTATTGGCCAGCAGATACGCTTCCACTTCTTCACCGCTGATGTCCGGCAACATCGTGCCGTTCACTTCCACGCAGGGGCTCAGCATCTGGCCGGACTTCTCGATCATCTCCTGTCGAATCGACGGATTGTTGATGATGTCCTTGTCTTCGAAGGGCAGGTCATACTTGCGCATCACCGCCCGCACACCATTGCTCCAACCGCAGGAAGGCTTCAAATACGCAACTATCGTAGGTTTTTCCATAATGTTTCAGTCAAAAATTGTTATCCCGATACCAAGTAGCTAATCATGCAACCTGCCATCCGTCAACTGGCTGTCTTCGATACCTTGACGGACGATTCCACTTGGCACCCGCCCCATCCCCTAGTTAATTGCCCGCCATGTCCTTGCGTGTACTGATCGCCCCCGACAAATTTAAAGGCAGCCTCACTGCCCACCAAGTTGCCGCCGCCATCGCCAAAGGCTGGCAACGGGCCCGCCACCACGATGTCATCACGCTCCTGCCCATGAGCGACGGCGGCGATGGCTTCGGCGAAGTCATCGGCACGGCGATCAAAGCCAAGACCAAGACTTTAAAGACCATCGATGCTGCTCATCGCCCCCACGTAGCCGAATGGCGTTGGGAACCCAAGACCAAGACAGCCATTGTTGAATCCGCCCGCGTCATCGGTCTAGGCATGTTGCCCAAGGGCCAATTCCATCCATTTCAGCTAGATAGCACCGGCCTCGGCCAAGTCCTCCTCGCCGCCGCCAAGCAAGGAGCCACCCGCTGCATCGTCGGCCTTGGAGGCAGCGCCACCAACGACGCCGGCTTCGGCATGGCCCGCGCCCTCGGCTGGAAGTTCCTCCGCGCCAACGGTGCCGCCATCACCCAATGGACCGATTTGGACCAACTCGCCAAAATCATCCCGCCAAAGAAGCGCAAACTCTTCCGCCACGTCACGGTCGCTGTGGATGTCCAAAACCCTCTGCTCGGTGCACGCGGCTGCAGCCGCATCTACGGCCCCCAAAAAGGCCTCCGCCCGGAAGACTTCCCCAAGGCCGACGCCTGCATGAAACAACTGGTGAAAGTCCTCAAACGCGATCACGCCCTCGATTTCAGTAAGACCCCCGGTGCCGGTGCGGCAGGTGGCTTGGGTTTCGCCGTGCCCACCTTCCTTGGTGGCCAGCCCGAATCCGGTTTTGAGATTGTCGCCGCCTATTGCCAGCTGCGCAAACACCTCGCCAAAGCCGATCTCGTCATCACCGGTGAAGGTGCCCTAGATCGCTCCACCACCATGGGTAAAGGCGTAGGCGAGATCGCCCTCCTGTGCAAGAAGAGCAAAGTCCCTTGCCTAGGCTTCTCCGGCTTCCTCGATCCCGTCCCCGCACTCCTGCGTCGCTTTGACCTCGCCCGCGGATTGACACCCGGCTTTGTGACCACCGAAGAAGCCTTTGCCGAACCCGAGTTTCATCTCGCCCGGTTGGCCGAAAAGACCGCCACCGAGATTTCCGCACCCTGCGCTTGCTGCTGAATAGAACCTTACCTAGCCTCACGCCATGACGGAAAAGCTCATCAGCCTGCTGGGGATGGTGGCCTTCATCGCCTTGGCTTGGGGCATCTCCGAAAATCGCAAGCGTTTCCCTTGGCGCGTCGTTCTCTGGGGCTTGGGACTGCAGATGCTCTTCGCCGTCCTGATCCTTAAAACGACCTTCGGCAAAGCCTTCTTCACTTTCGCTCAAAACGCCGTCTCAAAACTCATCGGGTTCGCCAATGAAGGTGCCAAAGTCGTCTTCGGTCCGCTCGCCGATACGGGTTTGATGGCCGACAAGTTCGGTCCCCCGAATGCCTTCGTCCTCGCCATCACCATCACCGCCACCATCATCCTCGTCTCCGCCTTGTCCTCCCTCCTCTACTATTGGCGTATCTTGCCGAAGATCGTGGAAGGCACCGCCTGGCTGATGCAGCGCACCATGGGCACCAGCGGCAGTGAGAGCTTGGCAGCCGCTGCTAATATCTTCATGGGCCAGACGGAAGCACCACTCGTCATCAAGCCTTACCTCCCCCGCATGACCCGCAGCGAACTCCTCGCCATGATGACCGGCGGCATGGCGACCATCGCCGGCGGCGTGCTGGCCGTTTACACTTCGTTCGGCGAAAGCGTCGGCCGCATGGATATGGCTGGTCATCTCCTCACCGCCTCCGTAATGAGCGCACCCGCCGCCTTGATGATCGCCAAGATCATGCTGCCAGAAACCGAGACCAGTGAAACCGCCGGCGGTGGCAAAGCGGAAGTGGAACAGACTAGCGTCAACAGCATCGATGCCCTCTGCACCGGCGCCAGCGATGGTCTCAAACTCTCCCTGAACGTCGCCGCCATGCTCATCGCCTTTGTGGCCATTGTGGCTTTGGCCAATCACCTGCTCGCCCTGCCGCAGCATTATTTTGCTGCGTCGCCAGAGACATTCAAACCGGTCACGTTTCAGGCCATCTTCGGCTGGTTCAACGCCCCCTTCGCCTGGCTCATGGGCATTCCCTCCCAAGATTGCCTCGCCGTTGGCCAAGTCATGGGTGAACGCATTGTGCTGAACGAATTCATCGGGTATCTCTCCCTTACCGGCCAGCAAGCCAACCTAGATCCCCGCAGCTTCACCATCGCCACCTACGCACTCTGCGGTTTCGCCAATTTCGGCAGCGTCGCCATCCAGATCGGCGGTATCGGCGCCTTGGTGCCCGAACGTCGAAAAGACCTTGCGCGACTGGGAGTTAGGTCCATGATAGCTGGGTTGTTGGCCTGCTATCTGACCGCAACAATTGTCGGTCTGTTGATTTAGCCGGGAGGGTGGGGATAGCACAAAATGGCGGCTATCTCGGACGTATCAAAACTGTTTCCTTAGCGCACGGAAGAAGTATTGCTGTATGGGCCGTTGGAAAATTCTAGCTTATGTCATTTGCCTCACGATCACCATCGTGTTTGGCATCATGACTTTGCGTTTTCACAGCAAAATCAATGAACGGGAATCCGCCCGCGCTCCCCTTTCCGAGGAAAGCACCACCCGCGAAAACCCCATCGATGCCGCTTACACCCACATGATGATGAGCGGTTCCGCTCTTTTCATCGGCTTCTGCGGTCTGGCCCTCCTCATCGCCCGGGACGTAGGCGCGATGATCGGCGGTCGTGCTGGTGCCCTCTACTACGATGAGGATGAAGCCTCTGATGCGTCACGTAACGCCCTCTACGAACAGGCCGATCAGGCATGGAATGGCGGCGACCATCTGGAAGCCATCCGCCTCCTGCGCCTCTACGTGCAACAAAACCCGCGCGAACAGCATGCCTGCCTGCGCATCGCGGAGATTTACGAAAAAGATCTCGGCAACCACCTCGCCGCGGCGATGGAGCTGGAAGAAATCCTGCAATCCCGTCTCCGGCCCGATCGTTGGGGATGGACCGCCATCAGGCTTTGCAATCTCTATTCCGGCAAACTCAATCAACCAGACAAGGCGGTCGCTCTTTTGAATCGTCTGGTAGAAAAATATCCCGCCACTCAGGCCGCTGAGAAAGCCCGCAAACGCCTCTCCATGATGGAACAGGCGGATGGGGAAATCATACAGGAAGAGACTAACGTCACCTGAAGGATTCCTCAGCCCAACCGGCTGAACTCCACCCTCGCCTCTTTGGCCAACGCCTTGAGCCGGGTCGGCAGCTTGCCGGATAACACGTTGATCTCCTTCATCCGCTTGGCCGCGGACACCAGCAGCGTCACCATTCCTTCAGCGTCCGCCACGCTCACGTATTCTGCTTTGATGCGGTCACGCGCTCCGCAGTTGTGATAATTGCCCAACGCCACGCACAATGCCGCCGTCTGATAACCATACTCCTGATAAGCCGTTCCTTCACACGTCCCCCCGCTCATCAAAGCCCGTTGCACGTTGAATTTCTTGTCCGCCTTGGCCAGTTCACCGCCTACCTCTGTCAGAAATCTCGTCGCCCCGGAATCAAAGATCGAACTGCGATCCCCCACCCGCACGATCACACCCGCCCCCATCTTCACCGGCGGCATCTCGCGGCTCGTCTCCAGCGATACCACCAACGCATTCAGTGGGATCGTACTGTTTTCCGCCACCATCAGCGCGCCATGGAAACCGACTTCCTCCGCTCGCGCCAGAATGCCGATCACGTTCACCTTGGCCCTTTGCCGCTTTAGTTGCACCAAGGTCGCCAAGATGGCAGCGCAACCGATCAGGTCATCACACGCCCGACCGTGGATCACGCCATTCTTCACGGCGAAATCTTTCAAATCCCACACGGCGAATTCCGGTTTCTCTTCGATCTTCTTCGTGCTTTCAATCCGGAACACTTTGCCCTTGCCCATGCGTGTGCCCAGCTTGGCCCTCACCTGCTGCGGCATCAGCTTTAAGGGAACTCCTTTTTTGAAATAGCTATCGCCCACGCCCCCGCGAAACGTCGCCAGCCACCGTTGCCGCCCCAGCTTTTTGATGACCTCAAAACCCGGGTGATCCAAGTGTGCGGCTAACGCCAGTGGCCGCGTCCTGCCTCCATTGCGATACGTCACGATCAAATTGCCGTACTCATCCCGTTTGCACTCCAAACCCTCCTCGGCACAGATCGCTTCCGCGACCGCGCGCACCTCCTCCTCAAAATAAGGTGCCGCCGGACATCGCATCAGCCGACCCGCGATGGTGAGCAACGAGTGTCTCATATCCTAATCTAGCGCAGAAACAGCTCCGCTGCCCAATCGGCATAGCGTAATCCGGTGGGTGTCAGGCGAAAACGGTCCTGTTCCAGTTGTGCATATCCCAGCTTCACGAGTTGATCGACCTCTTTGGCCCAGTCCTTCGGCAGATCACATTCCGTGCGTTGCTTGAACTCCGCCAACGGCCAGCCCGCTGCCATTCGCAAGCCGAACGCCGCCGTTTCTCCCGCCTTACGCAATCCCTGCAACTCTTCCTTGGATTCAAAAGCCCGCTGCCCCTTCTCCAACTGATCGCAGTAAAGCTGTGTATTCGACCAGTTCTTCGTGCGCACTCCTCTTACATAACCTGTCGCACTCGGTCCCAGCCCGTGATAATCCACACCGCGCCAGTAACTGATATTATGCCGGCAGGCATAAAGTGGAATCAACGTGTCACCCGCACCAGGCATTCCGCTATCCGCCTCAGCCAATTTGCGAATGCGTTCCGGCACTTGCCCTTGGGCAGGTTTATTGCGACCGAAGTTTGCCACCTCATACTGCACATAGCCCTGCTCGCCTGAATATTGGCACAACTCCTCATACATCTCGGCGGCCAGTTCTTCGTTCACGTCAATCTCCCCCGCCTTCAACTGTTCGAAGAGCGGCGTGTCCTCCTCGTAAATCACTTCATAACTGGAGA
>JAJNBN010000084.1 GCA_021156225.1 Verrucomicrobiota bacterium
TCACGCCGACGACCGGGAGCATGGCGGCGAGTTCAGAATCGCTGGGGCCGAGGTGGCGGCTGGCGAACTGGTCTGGATGGGCAAGATTAATGGCGGACATGTGATTCAGCGTCAGTGACCGGGGTGGCCGGTCGAAAAACAAGGGTGCAAGGTAAGGGCGGGCGGGGGCAAATCAAGTGAACTTTGTTCACAAGAGCCTAACAGAGGATAGCGTGCCTAATGAGGGTGTGAAGCGTGGCTGTTTCCGGGCGGAAAAGGTGGTCCCTTTTGAGCTTTTGAGCGGGGGCAAGCCGGTCTATGCTCGCCTCAATGCGCGTTCTCATCATCGGTTGCGGCTACTTGGGTCTGCCGTTGGGCAAAGCCTTGGTAGCCAAGGAGCATGAAGTCTTCGGCGTGCGCCGTAGCGTGGAGGGGAATGCGGAATTGGAAGCGGCAGGCATCAAGCCGCTGGTGGCAGACATCACGAAACCGGAGACACTGGCCGCGTTGCCGGGGCCATTCGATTGGATAGTAAATTGCGTATCTTCCAGTAAGGGCGGGCCAGATGTATATCGGCGGGTCTATTTGGAAGGGACGAAGAATCTGCTCAACTGGCTGGCGGCCAATCCGCCCAAGAAATTCATCTACACGAGCAGCACCAGTGTTTATGGCCAGACGGACGGGATGCCGGTGAAGGAAAGCGCCTCGACGATGCCGGTCAACGAAACCAGCCAGATCTTGGTGCAGACGGAGAAGCTTCTGCTGCAAGCCTTTCAGACGAGCAAGTTCCCGGCGGTCATCCTGCGCGTGGCGGGCATCTACGGGCCGGGACGAGGCCATCTCTTCCAGCAGTATCTGAAGGATGAGGCGCGCATCCATGGCAAGGGTGATCGCATCATCAACATGATCCATCTGGATGATGCGGTGGGAGTTATCCAAGCCGCGCTCAAGGGCGCGCATGTGGGCGAGATCTACAATGTCGTGGATGATGAGCCGGTGTCGCAGTTGCATTTCTACCGCTGGCTGGGAGAAGCCTTGGGCAAGGATATGCCACCGCAGGCTACAGAAGCGGAAAGTGCCGAGCGCAAGCGCGGCCTGACGAACAAGAAGGTGGCGAACCGCAAGCTGAAGATGGAACTGGGGTATCAGTATATCCATCCGACGTTCCGACAGGGATATACGGCGGAGATGCTATGGATGGAGCGCGCGGGGTTGCTGTAGCCGGTTGCACCGGCGGGCCAATAATGGATTGAATTCACGTGAGCATGGCGGCTTTGCGACGGATGCGAACTTTAGCTTCTTCCCAATCAGAAAACTTGGCCTGACCTGATTTCACCAGCTTCTTTGTCGCTTTGAGTTCCTTGGCATGCCAGACAGGGGATTTCACCTTGGACTGGGACATTTTATTTAGCGGAGGGGTGCCAGCCATAGGGGGAACAATGACCGACCCGATTCAGAAAACACGTCCGGCGCAGAAGGTCGAATCTGTCCAGACGCTGCTCGCTTCCGGTTTGTTTCAGAAATTTGCAGGATGGTGAATTCTGCTTTCGCGCCTGTTCAAGATTGGGTTCAATGGGTGCATGCTTCCAGTTTGTCTTAATCGACAGGTACTCCTGAGCGTTCTGCTCGTTGCTTCCCTTTCCACCAGTTTTGCGGCGGATGCCAAGAAGGCCGCCCCGCAACCAGCGGCCAAGGCAAAGGCGAAACAGGAGTTGCCGCCGAATCCCAAGAAACTCTCACCGCCTCCAGGTTTTCCGGTGCCAGCCGAGGCGAAGGCGGAGATCATGAACGGGGTGGCGGTGTTGGACCGGGAAATCCTGGCGTTGCAAACGTCCTTGAAGGGGCAGCCGAAGTTGTTGGAGCTTTTGCCGGATGTGCAGATCTATCGGAACGCGGCGGCGTATGCGGTGGAGGATGATATTTTCTACGCCACGAACCAGACGAAGTCCGCGCTGGCGATGGTGAAGCAAGGAATGGATCGCGCGGCACAGTTGAAGGCCGGGCAAGCTCCGTGGACGACGGCCACCGGCTTGGTCGTGCGCGGGTTTGTATCGAAGCTGGATGGTTCGGTGCAGCCTTACGGGCTCGTGGTGCCGCCGAGTTTCAAGCCGGGCAACAAACCGATGCGGCTGGATTTCTGGCTGCACGGGCGCGGCGATACGTTGAACGAGATTTCATTCATCGAAGGACGGCAGAAGTCCGTGGGCGAGTTCGCGCCGGAGAACACGTTTGTGCTGCATCCGTATGGGCGCTTCATGAATGCCTTCAAGTTCGCGGGTGAGGTGGATGTGTTCGAGGGGTTGGCGCATGCGATGAAGCACTATCCGATTGATGCGAAACGCGTCTCCATGCGCGGGTTCTCGATGGGCGGTGCGGGGACGTGGCACTTGGGCGTGCATCACGCGGATCAATGGGCGGCGGTGAATCCGGGGGCGGGTTTTGTGGATGTGCTGAATTACCAAAAGCTCGCCGACAAGCTGAGCACCATCCCGTGGTATGAGCAGAAGCTGTGGGCCATGTATGATCCGCTGGCGGCACCGATCAATTTGGTGAACACCTCACTCATCGCGTATAGCGGCGAGGAAGATGCGCAGAAGGCGGCGGCGGATCTGATGGAGGCGGCGCTGGCCAAGGAAGGCATCAAGATGACACATCTCATCGGGCCCAAGACCGGCCACAAATATGAACCGGAGACGAAGAAGCAGGTGGCGGCTCTGGTGGATGCCGCAGCGGCGAAGGGTGTGACGGTGCCGAAGAAGGTGACGCTCGTGACGCATACGTTGAAGTGGAACAAGATGCATTGGGTGACGGTGAACTCGCTGGAGAAGCATTGGGAAGAGGCGCGGATTGAAGCGGATGCGTCTGGTAGCGGAACGGGGGTGAAAACGAAGAATGTGAAATCGTTTTCTCTCAATCCAGCGGAAGCCAAGGGCAATGTGAACATTGATGGGCAGAACGCGGGTACGGTGGGTGCCGGCAATTTTGTTAAAGAAGCGGGCAAGTGGAAGGCGGGCAGCACTGCCAGTGGTTCATTAGCCAAACAGCCCAACCTCCAAGGCCCCATCGATGACGCCTTCATGAGTTCCTTCATCATGGTGAAGCCGACCGGCCAGCCCTTGAATGCCCAAGCCGGGCAATGGGCGCAGGCGGAGATGAAGGAAGCCATCTTCCAGTGGCGTCGCCAGTTCCGGGGGCCGGCGCAGGTGAAGGATGATGGCGCCATCTCCGATGAGGACATCAAGAACAACAACCTCATCCTCTGGGGTGACCCTTCCAGCAACAAGGTCCTGGCGAAGATCGCGGACAAGCTGCCCATCAAGTGGACGGCCAAAGGTGTGCAAGTGGGTGACAAGACGTATGATGCGACGAAGAACGCGCCGGTACTCATCTATCCGAATCCGCTGAATCCCTCGAAATATGTGGTGATCAATTGCGGTTTTACGTTCGCGCAATACAGCTCGGGTACGAATTCCCAGCAGACACCCAAATTGCCTGACTGGGCGGTGGTGGACATGAGTGTGCCTTCCGGCGACCGCATCGCGGGCAAGGGCATCGTGGATGCCGCGTTCTTCGGCGAACAATGGGAACTGACGACGGCGCGGCAGTGAGATAAACTAATTTGCCGAATATTCCGACGCTATTACCCGTCGAAATTACGGCTGGTTGTGCCGTTCTGGGCAGAAGCGAAGCTTGACGCATCCGGTGACGGGTCTAAAACAGCCTTTTGCGAGAACCCATTGACTATGAATCAGCCTACTGACTCCCAACTCAATCGTCGTACGTTCCTCAAGACTTCCTCTGGCGCGGTCCTTACGGCCGGCGCCTTGGCTTCCGCCATGACGTTCCCGAACGTCTCCCGTGGTCAAGCCAAGGATGACAAGCTCAAGATCGGCTGGGTCGGTTGCGGCGGGCGCGGCAGCGGCGCGGCTTTTCAGGCGCTGATGGCGGACAGCAATGCCGAACTCTTCGCGGCCGGCGATGCGTTCAAGGAAAACATGGACCGCAGCATAAACGGTCTTAAAGCCTATCTGAAAGACAAAGCCGAGCGCGTCAATATCCCGCAGGAACGCCAGTTCGTGGGCATCGATGCCTTTCAAAAAGTCATCGATAGCGGTGTGGATGTCGTGATCCTCACAGCTCCTCCGGGATTCCGCCCGCAACACATCGAGGCGGCAGTGAAGGCGGGCAAACATATTTTCACCGAGAAACCGATGGCCGTTGACGGCACCGGCTTGCGTTCGGTGATGGCCAGCGCGGAACTGGCCAAGCAAAAGAAGCTGGCGATGGTGGATGGCTTCGTCTGGCGCTGGACGCTGGCGAATCGCGAAGCGTACAAGCGGATTCATGACGGCGCGATCGGGGATGTTCTCGCTGTTTATTCCACTTACAACTCCGGCGGCACTGATCGTTATCCGAACGTCACGCGCGAGAACACGCCGAGCGAGGTGGAGTATCAGATGCGCCGGTGGCACTATTTCCAATGGCTCTCGGGAGACGGCATCGTGGAGCAGGCGATCCATAGCATCGACAAGATGCTGTGGACGATGAAGGACGAGGCTCCGGTCAAGGCGGTGGCCCATGGTGGGCGGCAGGTGCGCACGGACAAAAAGTTCGGCAATGTGTTCGACCATTTCGCGGTGGAATACCGCTGGGAAAATGGCGTTCCGGGTTACCACTACAGCCGTCAGATGGACAACACTTGGGGTTCCGTGGCGGACCGCGTGTTCGGCACCAAGGGGGTCTACGACGGTGAGAGCGCGAGCAAGGTACACACCATCCGCGGCGAGAACCGCTGGCGCTACCGCCCGGAAGAGGGAACCAAGGATGACGGTTATCAGACCGAGCATAATGAGCTGTTTGCCTCCATCCGCTCGGGCAATCCGATCAACACGTCGGACCGGTTCATCAAAGCCACGGCCATGGGCATCATGGGCCGCATGGCCGCCTACACGGGCAAGGAAGTGACTTGGGAACAGGTGATCAATTCCAAGGAAGATTCCTTCCCGAAGAATCTCACGTGGGATAGCAAATTGCCCGAAGTGCCGGTGGCCTTGCCCGGCATCACGCCGCTGGTTTAAAACGAGTATTTTTCGTCAAAGCCCCGTATCTCTACTGATACGGGGCATTTTGTTTTCTTTTTGAAGGGTTTCCGCTTAACTGGCGTCAGGCTTTGGTGCGGCTGCATGGCCGCTTGACGTAGCTACTGATTAAGACCTAATTTTCGTCCGAACCCTTATGAAACCGACACCTACTTCACGGCGCGACTTTTTGAAGACTTCCTCCACGGTCGCCTTGGGTGGGGCCTTGGCCTTCCCTTCCATCACGAAGGCGGCGGGTGCGGGTGACAAGTTGCGCATCGGGTTCATCGGTTGCGGGGGGCGCGGTTCCGGCGCAGCGGCCCAAGCCTTGAAGGCGGACAGCAATGTGGAGCTGTATGCGGTGGGTGATGTCTTTCAAAGCCAGATCGATAAGAGCCTGAAAGCCGTACAGGCGGACGTGGCCAAACCGGAGAAGTTCAATGTGCCCGCCGAGCGGCAGTTCGTGGGTATCGATTCTTACCAAAAGGTCATCAACAGCGGTGTGGACATGGTCATCCTGACCACGCCGCCGGGTTTTCGGCCGCAGCATCTGCGCGCGGCGGTTGAAGCCGGCAAGCATGTTTTCCTCGAGAAACCGATGGCCACGGATGCGCCGGGCATCCGCTCCGTGATTGAATCGGTGAAGATCGCCAAGGAGAAGAAACTCGCGATGGTGGCGGGCTTCTGCTGGCGTTATGACGCTTCATTGCGCGAACTTTTTAAGCGCATCCACGACGGACAGATCGGTGAGATCCGCGCCGTTTACGCGAATTACCTGACGGGTCCTGTGAAGCCGATGCCCCCGGCCGACACGCGGCCTGCTGGCATCACGGACATGGAGTGGATGATCCGCAACTGGTATAATTTCAACTGGCTCTCTGGTGATGGTCTGGTGGAGCAGGCTGTGCACGCGGTGGATTGGGTGGGCTGGGTGATGAAAGATCAGGCACCGCTTCGTTGCACTGCCGTCGGTGGCCGCCAGATTCCGGCTGAAGGTGGGAACATCTACGATCATATCGAAGTGAATTTCGAGTGGGAAGGCGGGGTGCGCGGCTTCCTCGCCCAGCGCCAGATCACGGGCTGCTACGGCGAAAACAATCTGTATGCGATCGGCAGCAAAGGCGTGGCGAGCATCGGCCGCCAACGCAGTGTGCGGATCACCGGCGACAATCCCTGGCGCTATGAAGGCGAAAAGCCGGCGGACATGTACCAAGTGGAGCATGACGAACTCTTCGCCTCGATCCGTGCGGGTAACCCGATCAACGATGGCGACCGTATGGTGACCAGTACCTTGATGGCAATCATGGGTCGCACAGCCGGTTATACTGGGCTCGAAATCACCTGGGATATGATGCTGAACTCCAAGCAAGTGCTGGTGCCGGACATCAAAGATTGGAACACGCCCATCGAAGTGCCGCCGCTGGCGATGCCGGGCCGCACGAAGTTCATCTAATCAACGACACAACCTATGAATCGCCGCTCATTCCTCCAGACCACCGCTGCCGCCTTGGCGGCCACGACGTTGCTGCCCTCCAGTGTCTTCGCCGCGAAGCGCAAGCTCCGCAAGGCCATCATGCACTCCACCATCGGCTTCAAAGGCACCGTGATGGAGAAGTACAAAGCCATGAAGGCAGCGGGCTTTGAAGGGGTGGAACCCATGGGCGGTATGGATCAGGCAGAGGTTATCGCGGCGTTGAAGGAATCGGGTCTGGAAGCCGCGAGTGTTTGCTGCCACACGCATTGGGCGAAACCGCTGAGCGCCCCGGATGAGGGCACGCGTAAAATCGGTTACGATGGCCTCGTGCAATCTTTGAAGGATGCCAAGGCGTATGGTGCCACGTCCGTGCTGTTGGTGCCGGGTGTGGCGCGGAATGGTGTGAGCTATGAAGACTGCTTCAAACGCTCGGTGGAAGAAGTGAAGAAGGTGGTTCCTGTGGCGAAGGACTTGGGCGTGAAGATCGCCATCGAGAACGTGTGGAATGATTTCATCATCAAGCCGCAGCAGGCGGTCGATTACCTGGACGCCATCAACAGTGAGTGGGTGGGCTGGCATTTCGACATTGGCAATGTGGGCCGTTACAGCCCGGCGGAGACGTGGATTCCGGTCATTGGCAAACGCATCGTGCGCCTGCATATCAAGGAGTTCAATACGAAGGCGATGACGGCGGAAAAGCCAGGAGCAGGCTTTGGTTTCAAGTTGCTGGACGGCGACACTAACTGGCCGGCCATCATGAAGGCGCTCGATGCGATCAATTATGAGGGATGGGGCATTACCGAGCAGTCTGGCAACCAGGCCGACACGGTGGAAAACGCCAAAGACTTGGTCGGGCGGGTGGACAAGATTTTCGCGCTGTAAGCGAACCGTTTTTCAGCAAGCCGCTGCCGGTGGTCATTTGGCCGCCGGGGCGGCTTTTTGCATCAGCGCCGCTTTGGAGGGCGGCTTGTCACAATCCTTAAGCACATTCGTCGCCGTCTGGCTGGCGGCGATTTTTTCTTGGGCGGTGAGATAGTTTTTGAGCACCACTGCGCGGCTGCCGGGGCTGTGGCAATCGCCACCGAGCTTGTTCGTGGCGGTCTGGCAGAGGACATCTTTGGCGGGTGGAGCAGGAGGTTGGTCTGCCGCCTGAGCCGAAAGCACTATCAAAGACACCACACCCGCACAAACGGCGAGGGGCAGATAGTGGACGCGGCTCATAGGTTTAGCTAACCACTTTTTTGACCGGGCAGCAAGGGGCTTGAAGTGAGCGGAAACTCAAGCTACCGCACCGGTGGTGCCCTGGCCATCCACCCAGCGGACGGCAAAGTGAATCAGCTCCGAGGCGGTCTTGAGATCGAGCTTCTCTTTGATGTTCACACGGTGGACTTCCACGGTCTTGATGCTGATGTGAAGTTCGGCGGCGATCTCACGGGTGCTGCGCCCCTGGCCGATAAGCTGGAACACTTCGAATTCGCGATCGCTCAATTTTTCCACCGGTGACGTGCCCGCACGACGGCCGGAGAACAGTTCCAAGATCTGCGCCGAGATGTTCTGGCTTACGAAGATGCCACCAGAAAGAACCTGCTGGATGGCGGTCATGAGCTTCTGCCCGCCTTCACCTTTCATCACATAGCCACGGCCACCGGCGCGGAGGACGCGTTCGGCATAGATGGCTTCATCATGCATAGAGACGACGAGGACGGGCAATCCCGGCTGGAGCGCGTGCAGGTCTTTGATGAGTTCCAGACCATTACGACCGGGCAGGGATATGTCCGCGATGACGAGATCCGGTTTCAGCCGCATGGTGGCTTCCACGGCTTTGGAGGCGCTGTCGGCCTCACCACAAACCTCCAGCGTGGAGTCCGTCCGGATGAGCAAGGCAAGCCCCTGCCGCATGATCGGATGATCATCCACGATCAAAATCTTTTTCTTCGCCTTTTCAGCGGCTGCCTTCTTGGCCTTTTTCATGAGGCTTTTCGTTCGTACCTCGATTTTGCCACCATCACCCAATGAACACGGAGTTCATGCCCATGCTAAACTGTTGCTTTGCGCTGGCTTTACATAGGCTAAAAACAAGCTTTTCACACTTGTCCACCCGGGACAATGGAAATGACTGCTGTGCCTGAAATGGTTTTAGTGGATTTCCACGGGTCTGGCAAGGCGCGGAAAGCCAGACGCAGGAACGAAGGTATAAAACGGAAGCGTCGCCAAAGTCTGAAGATCAGACGGATGGCGACACTTTCTTGAAACTGGGCGGCTTGCAGACCGCGAAGAATTATATGGTCGGCAGATGCTCGCGGTATTGCGTGGGCGACTGGCCGACGATGCGCTTGAACACGCGGTTGAAGTGCGTCAACGACTGGAAGCCGACTTCATACGCGATCTCGCTCACCCGCAGATTCGGGTTCAGCAAAAGGTTCTTCGCCTTCTCAATGCGGATCCGGGAGACATAATCCGTGAAGTTCAACCCGGTGAACTTCTTGAAGATCTTGCAGAAATAGAACGTGCTCGTGTTCACCGATTTGGCGACCTGGCCGAGCGTGATGTCCTCACTCTGATGTTCGTGGATGAATTCCTTGGCCTTGCGGATCACCGGCGGCTCGGAGTTCGCCTGCTGCAGGGCGATCTGGTTGCACACCATGGAGAGGTGCTCGGCGAAGATGCGCAACAGGCCCAGCACGGCCTCATATTGCTTAGGCGGAACCACCTTGCTGGCGAAGTAAGCCTCGCGCAATTCACCCTGGTCAAAAGTCAGGTTCCAATTCTTGATCTGGTCAGAAGCGCGATCAAACTGGGCCTCTGTGGGCTTGCGCTGCATGATCTGCCCGGTCTGGAGGAAGCCGATGATCTGATCACCTAATTTCACGGGGACGGCGCTGTCGCTCAGGCCCAAGGCGCAAGTCACGGTGGCCGCGCCTTCGCAGGCTTTATCGGTCAGTTCCTGCTGGGTGGTGAGGCAGGCGGCGCAAGATCGGCTTTTGCCAGCCATCAGGGAGCAAAAACCATTTTCGTTGCGGTGGCGGTAAAGTGGCAGTTGCCACGAATTCACCGGTTGCAACGTCATCGCCAATCCCGTGGCGTCGGAAAAGGCGCGTTCGTAGTCCAGATAGATCTGGGACTGTTGCAGCGCTTCAATCAGCACCTTGTGCTGCGACTCGCTCAGGGGG
>JAJNBN010000625.1 GCA_021156225.1 Verrucomicrobiota bacterium
CACGTCTTCATCCATACGAATGCCACCGTAACAATCAAGGCACCCGACGCACAATTGTTCTGGGCCTGGGCCCCGTGGCTCATATCCGCCCAGAAATAAAGCAACGCTCCCCAGAAAGGAAACGCGCCCACCAGATAAGGAAGATACGCGCCTAGGGGGAGATCTCGCAGCAGATGCGTCGCCTCTTCCAGCAGATCGATGCTGGGCAGGCCTGTGATGCGCTGGTCTTTACGCTTCATTCCTGGTCAAAAGTGGAAAGCTTCCAGACCGAACCATCATGAAATTCAGCCGGTATCGAGAGCAGCATGCGGCCGGCCGTGTAGAACATCATCCAGGCCAGCAGGAAACCGCACGCGCCGGCCATCAACCGTTTGACCCCGGCAAGATTGCGCTTCTTGGCGGCGGGCTTGAAGGTGAGGCGGCGCAGGCAGGCCGCACAGATCACCCGGTCTTCATGCTCCGTGACACATTCCCGGCAGAAGTACTGCGTGCACAGCGGACAACGGGCCACCGCCTCGCGAACCGAGTGATTCAGGCAGCGTTGTTTTTGCAGTGTGCTCAAACGGGCAAGTCAGTGTTTGAGGGCGGTGAAGGTGGGCTGATGGGCGGTGGGGCCGGGGCTTGCAACGCCTGCTTATAACGCCGGAAATTCACCACTCCATATATGCCGGCGATACCATTGATCGAGGTGGAAAGCACCGTCAGCACCACCTGCCAAGGCGCACCAAAGGGATCTTCACGCATCGCGGCAACTCCGGCCGGATTGGTGATGGCCATATACATACCCATCACGAAGGAGGCGATGAAACAGACGATCAGGCCCGCGAGCAGCACCACGGGCACGCGCTTCAATCCGACCGGTAATGTGGTGTTCTTCTGCTTGTTGAGGGCGATGATGGAGAGGATCAGTATCGCTCCCATGTGGAGCAAAGAATAGATCCGGCTCAGATCTGCACTTATCAAGGTCACCAGGCTCGTCCCCAGCACGTCGGCCATCGCCACCCAGGCAAGCACCCAGTGAACCTTCCCGCGATACGGCACCTCCGGTTCCAGCACCACCGCCGTCGGCGCCGCCGCCGGGGTTCCCGCCTCCGCCTCCAGATTCATTTCCTCGGCCTTCAACTCCCCCTGCGCCTCGGCGATCAGCGGCTTCAACCGGTCCAGGACTTTCCTCGCGGTTCTGAGCCGGTTCAGCGTCACCAGCGGCTCCGCTTGGACGGCCGTGAACAGCGTCGCCTGGCAGGTCGTTCCCCGCGCCACATTGATGACGAGGAAGAGGAGGAAGATAAATGCCAGGAACAGAAAAAATCCGTTAACCACCGGTTCGTCGATAAAAACACCGAGGAGACCGAAGAAAAAAAACGGAAGGCAGAGCAAAAGATTGATCACCTTGCCATCAGCCGTACGGCGGATGGCGATCGCCTGGATGTCCTTCAGGTAAAAACGCTTGTAGTTCTCGTTATACCCGTCGCTTTCCACCGCCAGGATGTGATCAGGCCCCAGCCAGAGCTTCACCCCGCCGCCGCGCACGACCAGGTTGCTCTCTCGGCTGCCGCTTCCCGGCAACTTGACGTATTTCACATCTTCAGTGCTCATGCGGCGGCAAAAATGGAAATGATAACCAGCACCAGAAACCCGGTCTGGATCAGGCCGAAAACTAAGGCGGCTCTCGTATGCCAGCGGCTCTTAGAAACCACACTTCCCGGGGCATTCCAATACTTGATGGCCATAAACACGGCCACCGGTCCCGTGATCAAACACGGTATGATGCTCAACACGAACGCTGTTCGGCCATTCAGTTGACGGGTGCGCTCCAGGCTTTGGATGTTCTTTTTGCGCGCACCGCTTTCCAAGCAGCTCGGACAAAGATGCTGTTGCTCCAGCTCCACATCGCAGAGCGCGCAGAGAAAACGGCCGCAACTGTCACACACCTGCGCCGCCTTCTTTTGCGGATGATAGAAACAGGTGGAATCCCCTTCCAAGGCAGCTTCCCCGCTGCTGGTGGCCGCAGGCGAGATGCGGCGATACAGCGCAGGAAACGCGATCACTTGAATTTCCTTCAGACAGCGCGGGCAGAGCATGATGGTCTCGCCGACAGTATTCAAACTGCCCAAATCCACCTTGCATTTCGGACACTTCAACGCGCCTTGCATAGCCACTGCGGGTACGACTAATTACGGATCACCCGCGTGGCACAGATACGGTCATGCAGCGAGCGCTTTTCAGCATCAAATGCCGCCATGATATAACCGACTGCACAGAAGCAGCCGCTCAGCATCTCGGCGAACGCCCGGCCCGTCGCCTTCGCGTAAGAAACCTTGCTCCCGTCCGGATTCACCACCCGGATCTTGCACGCCATCTTGCCCGGGGTGGCTCCATAAGCGCCAATGAAGAAGATCGTGTAGGCAATACTTATGATAAATTCAACACCCGCCGTCAGCATTACTACAATCGGAACCCCGGCCTCATTAGTTGCTCCCGCAGCCCCGTAAACCATACCAATCACAAAACCCGCTGCGGCAGCTGCAATGCGTAGAACGATCCAGTCCAGAATTTTTGCTCCTAAGCGGATTCCAAAGCTCGCATAGTCTAACTCCCCTGTGGTGGTGCTGCCACCTTCCCGCAGTCAAACTACGCTGCCCTCGGCCAATCCTGCACCGGCAGCCGCATTGGCACCCCGGACCGAAGAATAAGCCTCCCAATTGGCCATTCCCTCTTTCCAGATGAGAGTTGAGCCCAAAAGTTGGCCCCTTTGAAACAGTTGGTCGAGTTCCGCTTCCGAAACCGGGCCCTTCTGTTGGTTCCCCTCTGCGTAGTACCAGTTCATTTTGCTCCTTAAGACAGTTTTTGGTTTTCCTTGAACGAACTGCCGGGAGGATGCTCGGCCCCGGCCCTAAAAAGCAACCGTGAATTTTTCAGTGGGAGGATTTTCCTTTACCAGTCGCCACCCGGACGGGTGGCGGAGAGAGGGGGATTCGAACCCCCGGTAGTTTTCCCCTCGCACAACAATTACATTCGGCTTTGTTCTGACAATTTGGAACACGTTTGACAGCTACGACCGTTATGCACTAGCGTTATGCATGGCCAGCATTCACAAGCAACCAAACCGGGCGTGCTACTATTGCGCCTTCTATGACCCCGAGGGCACACGTCGATTTCGTAGTACCGGATTGGAAGACAAACAGGTAGCCAAAACTGTGTGTGCTGCACTCGAACGTGCCGCGAAACTAGGACGTCTGGGCAAGCTCTCCAATGAGAAAGCACTGAAGGTGGTGAGAGATACCCGGAATACGATCGAGGATACCCATGGAAAGATTCTAGCCGACCGGGCCGAAAAGGCGATCAGGCCGGTAGTGGAGGAATTCGTGAAAATGGCCGGAGGAGAACTGACGAGATACACGATCGAATCCTGGTTGGATACTTGGATTTCCGGCCACACGAGCGCGAGCAAAACGACCCTCAAGGCTTACACCCGGTTGATTGAACATTTTAAAGAGTATCTTGGCACCCATGCAAGGAGGGCACTCGGCACATTGCATCCTTCCCAGATCGAGGAGTTCAAGAAGCACTTACTAGGTCGAGTTGGCCCCACAACGGTTAACCACGCCATTAAAGCACTCAAGGCAGCATTCGGAAAAGCAGTCGCTCAAAGGCAGTTGGATTTTAGCCCGGCTGAGCATGTCGAACTCATTGAAACCGATCCCGCCGCCAAGAGACCATTCACCGATCCAGAGCTAAAAGCATTGTGGTCGGCAGCCACTGGAGATTGGGTCACCATGAACTACCTGGGACGGTACACCGGTCAGCGAATCAACGATTGCGCCAACCTGACTTGGGAAAACGCGGACATCTTGAAGCAACGCATCTCGCTAACCACTCAGAAAACTAAAGCCGAATTGGACATTCCCATGCATCCGGCGTTGCACAGGTATCTAAGCAGTATCGCTGGAGATAACCCGAAGGCGCCGCTGTGCCCAAGCCTTCACGGGAAAAAATCCAGCTCACTGTCGAATAAATTCCATGATCTGATGGCATCGGCAGGCCTCGTAGAGAAGCGAACTCACAAGAGTCGTGACATCGGCCGGGATAAAAAGAGACAACAAAGCCCCATTTCATTCCACTCGTTCAGATACAACGCCACCACCGAATTGAAGGAGGCCGGAGTTGCTGAAGCTTTGGTCATGAAAATCATCGGTCATGAAAGCCGTGCCGTTTCTCGTGGTTACACCGGCTTTGATGAGGAGACTACCCGGAAGGCGGTCAGCAAGATGAAGGAAATTTGATTGATTT
>JAJNBN010000085.1 GCA_021156225.1 Verrucomicrobiota bacterium
GGCGACCCAGCCTCCGCCCTGCTCGAAGTGCTGGATCCGCAGCAGAACAACACGTTCACCGATCACTATCTTGATCTTCCTTTCGATCTTTCCAAAGTCCTGTTCATCACCACGGCGAACTGGATGGACCCGATCCATCCCGCCTTGCGTGACCGTCTGGAAGTCATCGAACTGCCCAGCTACACTCTTTCCGAAAAGATCCAGATCGCCCGGCGCCACCTCATCCCCCGTCAGTTGGAAGAGCATGGCGTGAAACCGAAGCTGGTGAAGATTCCGGATGCGACGGTCACCCGCTTGGTCCAGGACTACACCCGCGAAGCCGGACTGCGCCAGTTGGAGCGGGAGATCGCGGCGCTGATTCGCAAAGCGGCTCGCAAGTATGCTGAGGAACAGGTGAAACATCCTCCCCTCGTCATCAAGGCAGCCGAGCTACACGACTATCTGGGCATCGCGCGTTTTCATCAGGAAACGGCAGAAAACATCACCGAGTGCGGCATCGCCACCGGTCTGGCGTGGACGCCCGTGGGCGGCAGCATTCTCTTCATCGAAGCAACCAAGATGCCGGGTAAAGGAGCACTCATTCTTACGGGATCGTTAGGTGACGTGATGAAGGAAAGCGCCCAAACAGCCCTCAGTTATCTGCGCAGCCAGGCGAAAACTATCGGCATCAACGTGACCGATTTGGAGAAGACGGACATCCACATCCATGTGCCGGCGGGTGCTACGCCCAAGGATGGCCCCAGTGCCGGCATCACTATGGCGATGGCTTTGGCATCACTTTTCCTCGGCCGCCGCATCCGTTCCGACGTCGCCATGACCGGCGAGATAAGTCTCCGTGGCCGCGTCCTGCCCGTCGGCGGCATCAAGGAAAAGGTGCTAGCCGCGTCCCGCTCGCGGATCAAAGAACTGATCCTGCCTGAACTGAACCAAAAGGACTGGACCGAGGTGCCCGCTGAAGTACGGGAACGTATGAAAGTCCATTTCGTTCGCCACATCGCAGAGGCCATCCCCTTTGCGTTACGCAGCAAATGAAGAAGTTCATCGTCACGCTCTGCACGATCATTTGCGCGCTTTCCTCCCTTCAAGCGGAGGGAAAGGGAGAAACCGGGCCTGAAGCCGGTCGCGCCCTGGCCGCTGAACTATGTGCTCTAGGACCGGACAAGGACTCCACCATGACGGCGACGCTCTTCATCCAGCGCGACCGCAAGACGGAGATCGCCGTGCCCATTGAGATAAAGTTGCTCAAGGACGGAAAAGGATGGAAAAGCATCTACCAGACACGCGGGAGCAATGCCGTCACGCTGACTATTCACCAGGCGCCCGAGGCGCAAAACAGGTATGAACTGCAAGGTGGCACCAATGGACCGACTCAAACAACGGTGGATCAGATAGCAGTCACCCCATTCGCTGGTTCTGAATTCTGGGCAGGAGATCTGGGACTGGAGTTTTTTCGCTGGTCCGATCAACGCATCTCCACAAATGTCGTCCGCCGGGGCCAATCCTGCCATGTCCTCGAAAGCAAAAACACCAACTACGCTGCCGGCGCTTATTCCAAAGTCATTTCGTGGATCGACCAGGATACCCTGGGTATCGTCCGCGCCGAGGCCTATGATCAGAGCGGCAAGTTGCTGAAACTGTTCCTGCCCACAAACGTCGATAAAGTAGACGGACGTTATCAGGTCAAGACCGTGGAGATGCGCAATGAGCAGACCCGGTTGAAATCCCGCCTGGAGTTCGATCTCAAGACCGAATGACGTTTCAGTTCTGCTTCGCCGGTGCCGGAGGCGTAAGCTCCGCGATTCGTTTTTCCACACTCTCCCGCAAGGCCGGCACCTTTTCCGCCAGTCTTTGATAGAAACTGATCGCCTGCTCGCGCCGGTTCAACCGCTGCCACAGCAACTGCGCCCCGGCCAACCCCGCCTGCTCCGTCACCGCGGGCGACAGCTCCTCCCCTTCCTTCAATCCCCTGCCGTACACCACGTTCTCATAATGCTCGAGCGCACTCTTCCACAATCCCGTCCTTGCCTCCTCCGTGGTCTGCCGTTCCGCCAGTTTTTCCTTCACTTTGCCCAGACCGATCTCCGCCAGCCCACGCGTCTCCACCGTGGCCAACGGCGATTCCAAAGCCTTCGTGAAATATTCGCTGGCCTTCTCATAACGCGTCGGGTCTTGCACGGCATACTGCAAGTGGCAGCTCGCGATCTTGCCGCATGCCACTGAAAACAAAGGTGTGTCCTTGAAAAACTGTTCGATGAACGTGAACGCATTGATGGCATCGCCGAACTTGTCCTGCGCCCGCGCCGGATCGATGGCGGAATCAGCCAGGTGCGTATCGCCCAGCGCAAAATACGCCTGGGCCACGAGCTGGGTGGAGATCGTGGAGCTGGTCACCTGCGGCGGGCCATTCGTGATGAGCCAGGTAAAATATCCCTGCGCCTCCTTGTAACCCTGCCGCGAGAGCGCCGCCCTGCCTGCCAGCAGACGCGCACGATGACTCAGTTCACCTGGCGGGAGATTGGTGCTTTGAAAAACGAGCTGATAATGCCTCTCCGCGCCTGAAAAATCTTTTTTGCGTTCGTAATGTTCCGCCAGCCAGAAATGCGCCTGAGGCACCAGCGCGTTGGTCGAAAAATCGCTCACAAAATTGGTGTACGTGATGAAAGCCTGGGCCTCATCGCCCGCTTTGAAACGCAGCCAGCCCAGGTCAAACACCGCCCGCGGCCGTGCCACATCATTGGTGAAACGTCCCAGCCAGTTCGCGTAGATGGTGATCGCATCCGTCCAGTTCTGCTCCCGCACGCTAATGCGGGCACGCGCGAGCTGGATCTCCGAGGCTTTCGCGGAATTCGGGAACTGCTGCATGAAATCATCCAGCAACCGTCGTGCATCGGCCACCTTCCCGCCCTGCCCCAGCGCCTGTCCGACCAGCAGGAGACTGTTCTCACTGTAATAACTCTCTGGAAACCACTCCCGCAATTTCTCCAGCGCGTAAGTCGCCACGTCCTCCCGTTTCTGCCGTACGCCCACGCGCACCAGTTGGTACAGCGCCTGATCCAGTAGGCCCTCCCGTACCGCAGTGACGCCGCGATACTGCTCAACCAGCGCACTATAGTTTGCCGACGCCCCCTCCAGGTCGTTTCGGAGAAATTGCGTATCCGCCCATTTGAAGCGCGCGATCGCCTGATCGTTGCTCTCGGGCAAGGCTTCAGTCGCCAGCTTGAAATCGCTCTGGGCCGCTTCGATCGCGCCCATCTCCCAGCCATACCATCCCCGTCCCAGATACGCCCGGCCCGTGATATTGCTGACCGCGGTATTGGTCAGCACCGCGTCGAACTGGACCTTCGCCATCTGGAGCAGATTAGTCATGTGGATCAGGTTCGTGTCCGTCACTGCCGGCTGCACGGCCTTCACTTTGTAAAAATCTTTCAACGCCAGCTCACCCAAGGTCAGCCGCACCAGGCTCTGCGCCGGATCGTTAGGATTCGCCCGGAGAAACTCCGTAAGCTGCGTGCGCGCCTGCTCCGTGTTCCCTTTCTCCGTGGACAGGGCGATGACCGCAAAGAGCGCCTGCCGCCGCCGTTCGGGAGGTGTGTTATCAGAAAGATTCGCCTGCCACATTTCCAGCGCGGCATCCGGTTGCTTCAGTGCTTGCAGCAGTTCCGCTCGCAAAGCCACCGATTCCGCGATCAAATCACTTCGGCCCAACGCCCGGGCTTGCGCCAGCAGTCCGATGGATGTCTGCGCCGCATCGTCAAAACGCGATGCCTGTTGCTGCACCCGCGTCAGCAATTGCAACCGTTGCCAGATCTGCTCCGGGGGCAAGGTTTGCTCGGCCAATGCCAGCAGGCCTTTCTCTGCCTCCGCCAGCTCCTTCTTCTCCAGTTGCGCCTCCGCCAGCAGTAATCGCGTGCGCACCACGAACACATTTGCGGGATCCGCTTCTGCCACCTTTGCGAAAGGCCGTCCTTTTTCGGTCAAGGCACTGATGAGGCCGCTCCAATCCTTCTCTTTAAAACGTGCCAATGCCTCCCAATATACCGCTTCCGGCTGTAGCTTGGATTTCGAGAAAGCTTCCGTCATCGCCTTCCACGCCTGCGCCGCCTCCGCATACTGTCCTTTTTCCCACAACGACCGCGCCTTCAGGTAAGCCAGCCGGTCCGCCACGCTGGCCGCACGGCTCTGATACAGGTCCACCGTCTTCAGCACTTCATCATACTGCTTCAGCTCAAAATAATTTTCCGCCAGACTGATGGCCGCTTCCGCAAACCGGGGTGAATTCGGGAATTTTTGCAGGAACTGGTTGAACTCACCCGCCGCCCGCTCAAACGCTTTGTCCGACATCGCCTCGCTCGCCGTGCGGAAAAGATTGCGTGCCTCCGCATTGTCCGCTGCTTTCACCGACCACGACAACGGGCCTGCCACCAGCAGCCAAAGCACGCTGACGACCAATATCCGCGACCAACTGTTCCGCAGGTCCAACATCGTAATCAGCATTCGCCTGTGTAAGGGTTTATTCAAGCGAGTTTCTTCCCTTCCAGATTCGCCGTCGCCGGCAGCAACCGTTTCAAAAATCTTCCTGTTTGGCTGGCCGCACACATCGCAATGGTTTCCGGCGTGCCTTCTGCCACCACCGTTCCCCCGCCTTTGCCACCTTCCGGCCCCAGATCGATCAACCAATCTGCACACTTGATCACGTCCAGATTGTGCTCGATCACCAGCAGAGTGTTCCCCGTCGCGCGCAGCTTGAACAACACCTCCAACAATTTCGCCACATCATGGAAATGCAAACCCGTCGTCGGTTCATCGAGGATATACAGCGTGCGCCCCGTCGCCTTTCGGCTTAACTCCGCCGCCAGCTTGATGCGTTGCGCCTCACCCCCGCTCAGCGTCGTCGCCTGCTGCCCCAGCCGCACATAACCCAAACCCACTTCCGCCAATGTCTGGCAGATATCCAGCAACTGCGGCACCGCCCGGAAAAACGCCACTCCTTCATCCACTGTGAGGTTCAGCACATCCGCGATGTTCAACCCCTTGTAAGTGATCTCCAACGTCTCGCGATTGTAGCGCTTCCCGTTGCACGCCTCACAGGTCACATACACCGCTGGCAGGAAATGCATCTCGATCTCCAGCAAGCCGTCGCCCTGACATTTCTCACAACGCCCGCCCTTCACGTTGAAACTGAATCTCCCCGCATCATACCCGCGCACCTTCGAACTCGGCAGTTTCGCGAACAGATCACGGATATGATTGAACATCCCCGTATATGTCGCCGGATTGCTCCGCGGCGTGCGCCCGATGGGCGCCTGATCGATCACGATCACCTTGTCGATCTGCTCCGTACCGCGCAGCTCCCGATGCGCTCCCGGTCGATCTTTTGAACCATGCAGCTTGCGGAACAACGCCCGTCGCAAAATATCATCCACGAGCGTGCTCTTACCGGAACCGGACACGCCCGTCACACACGTCAACGTGCCATATGGAATCTTCGCATCCACATTCTTCAGATTGTTCTCCGTCGCGCCAAAAATCTCCAACCACCCGCGATTGATCGAAGCCCCAAGCCGTTTCTTCGGCACTGAAATGGACATATCTCCTTTGAGATAGCGCCCTGTGAGCGACTTGCTGTTCGCCATCACTTCCTCTGGCGTTCCTTGCGCTACGACCTCACCACCATGCACCCCCGCACCTGGCCCAAGATCCAGCACGTAATCCGCCTGCCGGATCGTGTCCTCATCATGCTCCACCACGATCACGGAATTGCCCAGATTCCTCAGTCCCACCAACGTATTCAGCAACCGTTCATTATCCCTCTGATGCAACCCGATGCTCGGCTCATCGAGAATATACAGCACGCCCACCAATCCCGCGCCGATCTGTGTCGCCAGTCGGATACGTTGCGCCTCACCACCGCTCAAGGTCCCGCTCTCGCGATCCAGCGTCAGATATCCCAAGCCCACGTTCCGCAAAAATCCCAAGCGCGACCGGATCTCATGGATCACATCCCCCGCGATCTTCTGCTGAAACTCCGTGAGCTTTAACCCCTCAAAAAACTCATCCGCATCATCCACCGCCATCGCACACACATCCATGATGGATAGCCCCGGCGCCGGTGGCGGCAGCTTGTGCTTCTTATACTTCTTCTGCGCCTCCTCACCACCGAGCGTCACCGCCAGAATCTCCTGCTTCAGCCGCCGTCCCGCACACGCATCGCAATACTGCGGGCTCATGAACGCCTTCAGCCGGTTGCGCGTGAACTCGCTCTCGCTCTCCTGATAGAGCCGCTCCATGTTTTTCAGCACGCCCTCGAACGCCTTGTCCGTGTTGCTCGCCTTGCCTGCGCGCCAAAACTGAAACTTGATCTCTGTCTCGCCCGTGCCGTGCAGCAGCACCTTCTTGAAAGTCTCCGGCAAATCCTTGTACGGCGTCTCCATGCTCACGCCATAGTGCGCCGCCAATCCCTTCAACAAAGCCTTGTAATACACCACCATCCGCTTTCCCCCACGCCGCCACGGCAGAACCGCGCCGCTTTCCAGCGACTTATCCGGATCAGGGATCACCAGGCCTTCATCAAACACCATCTTCTGACCTAATCCATGGCAGACGGAGCACGCACCAAAGGGTGCATTGAATGAAAAATGTTTCGGCGTGAGATTCTCAAAACTCTTACCCGTCGCTGGACTGAACATCCGCGTGGAATGCAGTTCCTCCGTCCACTTGTCCGGTGCGTCGGTTGCCTGCTGATGCAGCGCCAGCATCTGTCCCTCACCCCAACGCAAGGCCGTCTCCACGGAATCGCCCAAACGCACCCGCACCTTATCATCCATCACCAGACGATCCACCACCACTTCGATGGTATGCCGCTTGGATGCCTCCAGCCGATGCTTCGTCGTCGCCGCCAGATCGATGATCTCGCCATCCACCCGCGCGCGCACAAAGCCTTCCCGCGCCAACCGCTCCAGCACATCGCGATACTCACCTTTCGCGCTCTGCACCACTGGCGCCAATAACATCAGCCGCGTCCGTGCCGGCAATCCCATGATGCGATCGATAATCTCCGTGCTCGTCTGCGAACGGATCGGCAACCCCGTCTCCGGGCAATGCGGCTGTCCCACATGGGCGAACAGCAGGCGCAGATAATCGTAGATCTCCGTCGTCGTCGCAATGATCGAGCGTGGACTGCTGCCCGACCCTCTTTGCTCAATCGCGATCGTCGGTGAAAGCCCCTCGATGTAATCCAGGTCCGGCTTGCTCAACTGGCCCAGAAACTGCCGCGCGTAGGCAGAAAGCGATTCCACATACTTCCGCTGTCCTTCTGCGTAAATCGTATCAAATGCCAGCGAGGACTTGCCGGAGCCGGACAGCCCCGTGATCACCACCAGTTTGTCGCGCGGGATCGCCAGCGTGAGATTTTTCAGATTATGCTCACGCGCTCCGCCGATTCGTATGAAATCTTTCGCCATGCTGCCGCCAAATTTGCCATTTACCGGATTCGTTACTTTACGCCCAAACCTCCGCCGCGCAAAGCCGTAAATGCTCCTTCTGTAGTGGTAGTGGGGCAGCCGCCCTCGGCTGCCAATAGTCGGACAGGCGCCCTCGCCTGTCTTCCTTGCCCGTCCTTGAGACACCGTTACGAAGTCTGTTGATCGGATGCCCCGAGATGAGGCTGGCCTGAAACCTGGGTCGGCAAATCGCGCAGTCCGGCTTCCCCAGCCTTGGCCCCCTCGCCTTCTTGTCTCCCTCTTCACTCACTTTCATACCCGCTCCTTTTCTTGGACAAAACCTACTCGAAAAATCACGATATGAAAAATATTACTTTTTTATAGTCACTATAAAATTTTTCAATGGACCAAAACTCACCGTAAACCAGCTACCTCAGGGCATCACTCATTCCCTAGGCGCTTGGATCTTGGATAACCTCATCTCTCTATCTGCGGCTAACTCCCTATCCCTTCACATACTTCTCCACCCGGCAATCAAACCCGCCGAAATCCACGACTTGCCTAGTCTTCAATTTCAGCGCCCGATTCGGATTCTCCATCAAGATCGGATTCGCAAACACCAACCGCCCGCCCGGCTTCAACACCATCGCCGCCACATCGATCAAGTCATACATCAGCCCGCGCAAGTTCGCGATCGGCACCCTTTTGCCCATCGGCGGATTCGTGATGATCAGGTCCACGCTATTCGCCTTGAGCTCGTTCTTCGCAAAGTCCCGGAAATCCGCACACACCACCTTCGTCGTCACCGACTTCAGATTCGCTGCCGCGATATTCCGTTCCGTGATACCGACCGCCTCCGCACTGAGATCCGTGCCATAAACCATCTTCACCCCACCCAATAACGATTTCTCGATCAACTCGATGCCCGAGCCGCAGAACGGGTCCCAGATGACATCCCCTTCCCCCTGTCCCGCCAAACGCGCCATGCACGCAGCCAAGGGCGGATGCGATGCCGCCGGCACATCCTGTTGCCGATACGCAAAACGCGGATCAGGCAGAACCTTGGGACTGACTTCCACGATCCGCCCCCGTCCACGCGGTTGAATGGAGACCGTCCACGGCGCCTCATTCGGATCATTCAAAATATCCGGACACAAGGCGAACGCGCGATTCGCCAAAGCCTGCACCGCCCCGCGGTGATGCCCACGCGCTACAAAGTCCAAACGATAACGCAACGACCCTTCCGTGAAGGTCGTCAAAATTCGCTTCGCCAAAGGCGACCCGATGATCTGCGCCAGGGCCTCCATCGAGTCCGCGTCTTCTTGCTCATTCTCCATCCCCAGCACAAACGCCACATGACCGAAGCACCGCAACGCATAGATATCTTTCAGTGCAAAAGGAGCGACGGGCGTCAACGCCACGAGCCCCGCTCGCACATCCGTCATCCGGAATTTCGGATTCCGCTTCAACTTCTCCTCCACCTCCGCCCGCATGAATTGCTCCAGTCCCCGCCGCCCGTGCAGATGGATTATCAAACCCTGATAAGCCGTCAGTGCCCGGTCCATCTTGATGCTGCTGGGGCGTTGATTGCGCGCCACATTCGCCTTGATCTTGAGTGCCGCCGGCCCGAGCGCTTCCGTCCCGGTGGACTTCATCACCTCCAGCGTCGCTTCTCCCCCGATCTTCGCCAGTGTCTGTCCGAGAAATTTCTTCTCCGTATCCGCCGTCGCCAGCCGCAACAGCGTCAGCAGATCCGCCTCTTCGCCTGCTCCCGCCCCAATCTTCGGCAATGCCGCCATGGCATAGCGCCGGACCTTCTCCGCTGGATCTTGCAGCAACCCTCGCAGCCACGGCCTCACCTGATTCTTTTGCGCCACCGTCCCCTGCTCCGAGAACACCACGCCCACCGCCCGGATCAACGACACCCGTGCCGACCGCTCCGCTGGTGTCGCCGCATCAAACCTCGCCACCTCTTCCCAAAGCTGCTCACACGACAGGACACGCAACTGCTTGTACAGTTCCTTGTTCAGATCTTTCTCACCACTTTTCATGTTTTAAATACTTCTCACCGCCAACAATGACCACACCCTGAATTTGAACGGGTTAACCGCTTCATTAAAGGTCAATCATCACATTCCTTCAATGTTGGGTGGCCTGTTCATACCGATTAAGGAGGCCCGACTAGCCTGGGAATTGCATTAGGGAAACTGCTCAAA
>JAJNBN010000626.1 GCA_021156225.1 Verrucomicrobiota bacterium
TCTACTATCGCGGGCAGTTTGATGAGAGCCGTCCGCGGGTGGAGAAAATCTTGCCGGTGACGGGAAAGGATTTGCGGGCGGCGGTGGATGCGGCTTTGGCGGGTAAACCTGCGCCAGCTGAGCAACGCGCGAGCTTGGGATGTAATATTAAATGGAAGAACGGAAACGAACCCGAATATTTTAAACTGATTTGAGTTGTTTAGCGCCCATCTGAAATTGGACGTTGCTGCGGGTTGGGACAATCCGCGCTCCACTAAAATAGTATGTTCGTAGGAATCGAAATCGGGGGGACGAAGCTTCAACTCGTCGCGGGGGATGCGGATGGGGTGATCACGGAGCGCCGGCGTTTCAATGTGGACAAGGAGCGTGGGGGCGAGGGGATTCGGGAGCAGATTGCGGAGGCGTTGCCGGAATTGATTAGCACGACCAAGGCTACGGCCATCGGCGTGGGTTTTGGCGGGCCGGTGGATTGTGAGACGGGGCATATCTGTTGCTCGCATCAGATAGAGGGGTGGTCGGAGTTTCCCATCGGGGATTGGTTGAAGAAGCTGAGCGGTTTGCCGGTGAAGGTGGATAATGACGCGAACACGGCGGCGTTTGGTGAGGCTTTATGCGGAGCGGGCAAAGGGTTAAATCCAGTTTTTTACATCACCATGGGCAGTGGTGTGGGAGGTGGTTTGGTCGTGGATGGCAGTATTTATCACGGAGCGAAACCGGGTGAGGCGGAGATCGGGCATATCCGGTTGGACCGAACGGGTGTCATCGTGGAAGATCGGTGCTCCGGCTGGGCCATTGACCGGCGCATTCGTGAGGCGTGTGCGGTGAGTCCGGAGTCAAAGCTGGCTGAACTGACTAAGGGGATGGCTCGTGGGGAAGCGATGCAGTTGGTGTCGGCGATCCAGGCCGGTGATGTGCTGGCGAAGAAGATATTGCTGGAAACGGCGCAGGACCTGGCTTTTGCGCTCTCGCACGTGACGCATCTTTTTCATCCCGAGATGATTGTTTTGGGTGGAGGCGTGTCATTGATCGGGGAGGCGTTGCGAGCGGAGGTCAGTCGGGCTTTGCCACCGTTTCTAATGGAGGCGTTTCATCCGGGGCCGCAGGTTAAGCTGGCGGGATTGGGCGAGGATGCGGTGCCCGTGGGGGCTTTGAAGCTGGCGGCTTTGGCAATGGGTTAAAATTCTGCTGGCAAGTAGGCTGGGTCTTCGCAAGATAGGGGCATCATGAAGCAGTGGATTGGCGATTATATTCAGGCGCAGAAGGCGGCGTTGGATTCGATTCCCGTCGATGAGGTGGCGCAGATCGTGGAGAAGCTCCGCGTGGCGCTGAAGGAAGACCGGCAGATCTTTGTCTGCGGCAATGGCGGCAGCGCCTCCAATGCGTCGCATTTTGCCACGGACCTGGGCAAGGGCTCATCCGACAAGCTGGGCAAGCGCTTCCGTGTGCTCTCGCTCAACGACAACGTGAGCTGGATCACGGCGTTGGGGAATGACTACGCGTATGACCAAGTTTATGTGCGGCAGTTGCAGAACTATGCCAAGCCGGGTGATCTTTTGCTGGTGCTGAGTGTGAGTGGCAGTTCGCCGAATCTGGTGGAAGCGGTGCGGTGGGCGAAGGATCACGGGGTGAAGACGGTGGCGCTGGTGGGGGCGAAGAAGGGCAAGCTGGCGGAGATCGCCGAGCAGACGGTGGTGGTGAATGATGGGCATTACGGTCGTGCGGAAGACGGTCAGATGGGCATTTGCCATATCCTTTGCTACGCGTTCATGGAGATTCCGGAACTGGCGAAGGGCTAAAGGCCGTTAAAAAAGGTTTATACGTAAAGGCGTTGAATCGTGAGAGCGGTTCGACGCTTTTTGCGTTTTTGGATGTGCGAGATTGAGGAGGGTTATGCCTGAGTGTGTGGCTTGACGTGTTGCTTTGCTGGGGGGAGGATGCTGGTATTCCATGCAGGTCAGAAATTCCTCGTCTGGTGCAGTTAACAATGCGTGGTGCGCAGACATGATGAGGATAGTGGCAACGAAAGGAAAATACCATGTTTGGTGAACCCTTGGCGTCCAGTACCCGAATGAAAACCTGGCTGATCGTGGGTTGGGTTCTGCTTCAGATCGCCTGTTTCAATGGCCAGGCTGCAGATGCTGTTGCTCCCTGCCAAGTCCATGTGATTTTGTTCGTGCCAGCGGATGTGAAGCCGCCGGCGCAGTATCAGCAGCGCGTGAATGAAACGGTGGCGTATTGTGAAGCGTTTTTCGGGAGGGAGTTCAAGCGATGGGGGCATGAGAAAGTCGTGATGCCGTTTCGGCGGGGGGCGAATGGCCACGTGGAGGTGACGGTGATGCGAGGCAAGGAGAAGGCGGCACAATACAAGCCGGTGGAGGTGCGGGGCGAGGTGATGGATGCGCTCAGGGCACAGAACAAAGTCAGTGCTAACCGGCAGGTGTGGTGGATCATGGTCTATGCAGGTGATCCTCCCAAAAAGTTTGGCGGATACCTGGGTGGCTTTGGTGTGGAGATCGGCGGTTGGGCGGTCTGCAATTTTGATACACGCCCGGGCCGGATTGACCCCGCCGCCCAATTGGGCTCGGATTTCCTGGAAGACTTGACGCTCAAAGGAATG
>JAJNBN010000627.1 GCA_021156225.1 Verrucomicrobiota bacterium
GCGACAGTTTTATCGCATCCGCGTGCGTTGACCGGCGATGGACATCAGAGAACCCAGCAGTTCTGGGAGGTGCAGTATCTGACGCGGACGTTTGGCGGGAGCGCTGAGCCGGGGCAAGGTTGGCTGCTTCCCCCACCCTCACTGGACAAGCTGCCGATGAAGGCCTTGCAGGAGCCGACGCGGTTGGAGCGGTTGCGCTGGGAGACGGAGTTGTTGGACTTCGCGGCGAGTGGGCATCCGCTGGAGCTGTATCCGGACATCGCGTGGGACACGTACTTCCCGGTGAACCGGTTGCGCGAGTTCGTGGGCCAGGAGGTGACGATGTGCGGCCTGATCATCGAGCAGCGGACGCATCACCAGATCACGGGTGAGCCGATGAAGTTCCTGACGTTGTGCGACTGGACGGGGATGGTGGAGACGGAACTGTTCGCGGCCACCTACCGGAGCTATGGGCTGGCGCCACGGTGCGCTATCCGGTGCTGGAGATCAGTGCGACGGTCGAGGGGTATGAGAATGGGCGGGGGTTTAGTCTCAGGGTGTTAAGGGCTGAGAAGCCGAGGGAAAGCCGCGGATGAAGCGAAGCTTTCCGAGGTGGAAACCACCTCGTGAGTTCATCCATTAAATATCTCGTGTGGATCGGGATAATAGTAAACTTGCTCGCCATTTTTCCCGCTCTTGCAATGTCCTTTGCGTTCCTTCGCCATTCCAAGTTTATGCCCGGAACGTAATTCCTTTGTACAGACTTTTCCTCCCTAAAGTTCATGACAGGCTCTAGCGGAGTATGCGGAGACGTTCAAGAAGGTGTGCGTGGATGCGGTAGCGTCACCAGGCGCCCGGCCGTTTCATACGAATACTCATCCGGCTGGTCCCATTGCCGACCTTCCTCTTGAGTTTACCCGTTGGAAGATAGGTCGTCACCACCATGCCCCTATCCGGAACGGCTCACCCAGCTCTTTGTGTAGCAAGGCCGTACGCCCCCATCTCCTGCGCACATATGGCAACAGCTTATTAGCAAAACAAAAAACGCTAAGAGTTTATTTATTATTGCATTTGAAGCCCTGACGGGTTTCCGCAATAAGACGTTTAAGCTTTAGCTCTTATGCGTCTCCTCACGTTTTTCGCCACGCTGGCTATGTTGTTCGCGTCTGTTCGTGCAAATGGACAAACCACAAATTCCCTTCATTCCAGCATTGAGGCCATTGACCGCCTGCTCACCAATACCCCTCCCGGCGGCGGCGAGGTGCAGGTTGATGACATGCGATTTTCCAAGACCCATATGCAGGCTTGGCGAGACTACCTGCAATCGCGTCTGAATGGCGGAAATCTTGGCCTTCAAGGAGCCTTCAATTACTCAGGATCAACCACTTGGCCCGGCGGCGTGGTGCCGTATGTGTATCAAACAACGGGCCCGGAGGCCATGTCCGTTGCCAAGCAAGCTCTCGTAGAGAGTGCCATGCGTGAATGGCAGCAGGTGGCTTCCCTCAATTTTGTCCCCCGCACCACTGAGCAGAATTACATACTTTTCAATTTCAGCGGCGATGCCGCAGGTGCTCCAATGAATTCACATATCGGGATGAAGGGAGGAGTCCAGATTCTAAATGTCGCTGGCTGGGGTAACAAACTCAACTGCGCCCACGAACTGGGCCACGCCATGGGCATGATCCACGAACAGAGCCGTTCTGACCGCGACACGTTTGTGACCGTCAATTTTGACAATATAAATCCGGACAATGCACACAACTTCACCTTGTTGCCGTCATCGATAAACCGCACCTCTTATGATTTCGATTCCATGATGCATTATAATCGCAATGCATTCGCCAGGACCAACGGCTTGATCACCATCTCCGCCAACTCCCCGAACCAAATCTGGAGTGATGGCGCGGGTCCGCAAGAAATCGGGCAGCGCTCATACCTTAGTGCAGGAGATAAGGCTGCTATGGGTCTTCAGTATGGTAATCCGCTGACCATCAGCGGCCATATCCAAGACGCCGCTGGCAATCCACTCAGCGGGGTGGTGATCACACTGCAAAGCGCCAACGTCTATCGCGGACAAAACCCGGTTACCACCGACATCAATGGCAACTACACCTTCACCGGCATCCCACGCAACACTGGCAATTACACCATCACACCATCGCAACTCGGAGCCACTTTCACCATTGCCTCGCAGACCGTTGATATGGTCACAACGAGTCAGACCACTATCAATTTTGTCCAGACTGATTCAGCGCCTCCCGGTTTGATCATCACCAATCCAGTCCCCAGCGGGATATATTCAACTCTCCTCACCGCCGGCGGGACCGCCAGCGATGATGGTGGCATCAAAGAAGTCCGAGTGGCCCTGGCCCGGACTTCCGATCTGGTCTGGTGGAATTGGGTTACAGAAACTTGGGGAACCACAACATTCGATTGGGCCACAAACGTCAAGATCGCTACTGGCACAGCAGATTGGGGTGTCAGCCTCCCTTCCCTCTCTGATGGCGGCTACCAAATCCACGTCCAATCTGTGGACACCTCGGATAACGCTTCTCCCTGGCTGATGCGTCACTTTTTCATGGATCCGACTCCACCCAGTGTGTCCATCACGCAGCCGCTCAATAATGCCAACCTTTCT
>JAJNBN010000086.1 GCA_021156225.1 Verrucomicrobiota bacterium
GGATAAGCCCAAGCACAGAGGATTCGATCAAAGGGAAATCCCCGGTGCATTTCCTTGAAAGCAGACTGGATAGCCCGGCCGAACAACCGATGATTGATCCGGTCCCCGATCTTGGGCAGATACGGCACGGGCACATACACGGGCTTGAAACAGCTATCTTCTGGCCGAGGCCGATACTCCTGACGCCATTTGGTGCTGCCCCAAATGGCCGGACGCGCAGCGATCACCCGCACTTCACAATACTCCCGCAGATGATGCAGCACAGTCACATTGTCCAACCCCCGGTACGATTCCCGTTCATCCGGAAAGAGATTAGAAATAAAAAGCAGCTTCATCACACCGTTCCTTGGGAGGCCTGCGGCCGGGCATATACATAGTCTCGGAAGGCGCCCGGGTTGCCCGTTTTGCCATCTTCAGCCGCGTGTATGATATTAACCATCTCGCGGGCAGAAACGTAATGCAGGCGATAGCGCTTCCCATCATTATATCCGGCCAGCAATTCCCGATGGAAATCCTGCATCAGCGATCCCAGTAGCATATCCGAGTTACGTTCCACTGCACCATGGGTATGAAGCTTGACGAATACCCACTCAGGTCGGCCAGCCACCTGAATGCCCTGACGCAACCACAATCGCAAACGATCCATCCGGGGAGGATTGGCTCCGGTCAGATCAGCGTTCTCTATACGAGGCATGATCCCCCATTTGCGCCGTTCCCAGTTCAAGCCCAATGGACCCTGCACCAACAACAAGTTATTACCGGCTTGTGACCGAGCACTGCGCGAGGTGTTCACCGCAGCGGGCGTGCCTACATCATGCGATTTAGGCTGCGGAGTGTCTTTGGCATAGTAGATTTGGTTGATAGTCCGAGTTTGCGCCGGATGCGGTGCGGATGGCATCGTGAAGTCGGCATAGCAACCGGTGTCTTGTAGGACGGTCAATTCATTGCTTACCCCGCAATTGTCTCCTGCAGGATGCGAATTATCGAGGACCCAGTTGCCATGGATGAATCCGTAAACTGATCCTCCTTGAGCATCTTGGGATAAAAATCCATGCCGTCTGAAATTAGCTTTGCCCTGCGCCAGCGCGTCTCGCAAACCCGCTTCCGTATCATCATGATGATGCAGGTGTATCTCCACCTCCCCACCGCTGCTCCGGCAAAGGGTTTCCAAGGACCGCAACACATCCTCGTCATACTGTTCGATCGGATAGAAAAATGAATGCCGAGGGCGGCATCCGTCTGCATCCCGAAAAGGGTCAATGGCCTGGGGATAAACCTCATTCCATTTTTGCATCCGTTTGAGGGCGCCCGCTTTGTCCGTATGATGGAATGGCTCGAAGTGATCGCACACTGCCAGCAGAATATCCACCACCTTGCCTTCCGGAGGTGTCCAGGAGCGCTGCCGCAGATAAGCCGGCAGCCAGAGATGCATGGCTCGTAACATCGTTCTATTTCTTGTTCACCATTTCCCACGCTCCACGCTGTGGAGCGCTCACATAATGCAGAAAGCCGCGCACAATCATCCAGTTCAGAAAGACAAAAGCGGCTGGCAACGCGAACAGCTTTGCTTTCAATTGCGGCACCAGCAACCCGGTCAACGCGAGGAGGTAAAATACTATCTGCAAGCCAAAGACAGCTTGATAAAATGGCAGCTTCAGCAATCCGGCGTTCGTCAGCAGTATCGTCACCAGCAGCACGGGACCAGCCAGCCGCAGGTACTTGTGGGCAATAAGCTGCAACCAAAGACGGTTCCGCCAAGGTAACAGCCAGCCCGGGTAACGGAACAACATCTGAAAATTGCCCGCCAACGTCCGCCGTTTGCGGATCTTCTCCCGTGCCGGGTCCAGCTCTTGCGGATCATGCGCCAGAGCCGCCGGCTCATAACGGACGCGATAACCATTCACAGCAATCTGCATGGGTATGACCACGTCATCGAGCAAAGTATCTACCGGAATAGGTTGATATAATGCTCGCCGGACCGCGTAAACCGCACCTGTGCAACCGATGCAGGAATCCAATTCTGCTTCTGCAGTGCGCAACTTCACCTCCATTGTCCAATAGGCACCCACCCCCTGCCCTACTGCGCTGGCATCGCCCGCGACCGCCAAGCGTCCGCTCACCGCGCCGGTCTTGGCATCCGCAAATGCCCGGACGAGCAAGGCAATGGTATCGGCGGCAAACATTTGGCGTGCGTCGGCAAATACGAGGATCTCGTTCCGGGCAGCAGCCACGCCCAAGTTGAGACCATTGGCTTTGCCAAGTCTTTCGGGCACTTGCACTACCTTGATACGGGCATCTGACTGGGCCAGAGCCTTGATCTTTGCCGTCGTGCCGTCCCGGTCGCCATCCGTTACGACCACGACCTCCAACTCTTTCATCGGCCCACCGTTCTGCAGCAGGTTGGATAACCGGTCTTCAATCCTCGTCACCTCATCTGCCACCACCAGGACGCAAGAAACAGAAAACGGCTCCGGGACCATCTCTCCACCCCTTTTTGAGCCTGCTCGGGCCATCACCAGCATCAGGACATGATATCCGCCATAGGCGAAACCGAGCAAACCGCTGCTTGCCCAAAAGCACAGCATCAGAATTGAGGATTCGTCCATGCTTGGCTGCGTTGATAGTCGCGACTACATCCGGTAAACCGCATAGCTCCAGATCCGGACGACCGCATAGGTCAACACGCCGATGGCGACCAGATCTTTCCAACCAAGTTTGTTCCAAGTGATGCCCGGAGGGTCAGTTGCCTCATTTTTGGCAGCATCACTCGCAGGATCCATGGTTTGCCGCTCTTCCACACCTGTCTGGTTTGGCCGGACCACCATCTGAGCTGTTTCCATCCGCTTGATATCATGCCTATTGCCATCGGCTTCCCCCACTTGAGACAGGGCGTCATTCATGCCAAGCAAATGGCGATGAAAAGCCGCCGTCACTGCCAGCATGATAAAAAAATTGGCCCGGGTAGACCAGCCCACCATCCAAGATGAAACCGTATAGGATACCAGCAACACAAACAATATCCGGCGGACCCGCTCCTCCTCATCATTCTTGGTGCGAGCCAGAAACAATGTTTTGAAACCACAATAAATGATGGCTACAAAAAGCGTCAGTCCGGGCCAACCGAGTTCCGCTCCAATTGCCACATAAGAACTGTGGGGAGCCTTGGGAAAACCGGAAACCCTCGCGAAACCGCTTTCAAAACCGCCCCAGCCAACGCCAGTGGTTGTTCGCTTAAAGGTTTCAAGCCCCCAAGTAAAAACCCAGATGCGGCCTTGGATGCCACCCTCAGCCCGTGGACTTTCCAACTCGGTCATGCGGGGCAGAGTCTTCAATGCCGCCGTACCGGCCGTGTAAGCTATAACTGCCACCATGAGCTGGACGACTAATGGGCGGCGGAACATGTAGGAAGTGACCCACGTGGCAAAAGCGGAAAGAAAAGCCCCTTTGGACTGGGTCAAGAATGTGCAATACCCGCAAATCGCAGCCAAGGGAACAAACATCACTTTGAAAGTAAAAAAACGCTTCCACCAGAAAAGAAAATACATCATGGCGATGGCCGGGATCACGCTATGCCCCAGAGCATTGGGGTTATAAAAGATTGACGTATTGAGCACCAAACGTCCTTTCATCGCACCGTGGGTGATATCGTAGCTGTACATCGGGTCAAAACCGTACTCACTCGCGACGGCCATGATCGCCACAAAGACCAGCATGATCGCCCACCAGCGCATAAAAACTCGCATCCGCTCAATACTGGAAAGCGCCAAAGTGATGATGAAGTAATAAAGAAACAGACTGTAACAGACTTTCCATGTTTGAAACGGAGAAGGCGCAGTCGATACAATCCAGCCCAAATAGAAGAGCATGAGCCAGTCATGCGGCGTTTTTAAGAACAGAGAGAGGCTGAACCCCTTTTCACGGGTGACTGTGCCATAAATCGCCATGAGCATGGTGATCATGGCCGGGCGCACTGAGGCCACCGCCCCAATCCACTCATGTGGACGCAGATGATACAGAATTATGAAAAGTATGACGGAAAGAAAATCCATGCCTGCCTAGATAGTAGTCGCAGTGGGCGTCAATTTCCACGTCCTTGCCGTCTGCCGGTACAGTTCGGCGTATGCTTCTCGCATCCGTTGCCAGGACAGCTTTTGCACCACAAAATCGCGGCCCGCCCTGCCGGCCACCCTTAGTTCGCCCTGCCGGGCCAGCAATTCTGAAAGGATTCGGGCCAATTCAGGGGCGCTCTCAATATTCCGGACATACCCGTTGACTCCATCATGGATGATGTCGGCATGTCCACACGCCCGATGGCATAATACTGGAACTGCACAAGCCATGGCTTCGAGCGCGGCATTGGACATGCCTTCGTTAAAGGAGGGCAACACCAGCATATCCATCGCTTGATAACACGACAAAGGATCCGGTTTAAATCCTGCCCAAAGGATTTGGCAACGCACCGGACTCCTTTCTACCAGTTCCCGGATGCGTTTTTCCTCGGGGCCGCCACCTCCCACCAAGAGCAAATGGACATTCGGATTAGCTTTAGCAAAATCTTCGAAAGCTGCGATCAGAAGGTCGTGCCGCTTATATGGACCAAATCTCCCGACCATGCCCAGCACCACTGCTTCCTGCGGCAGTCCAAACTGTTCTCTGGCCGCCGATCTGTTCCCGGGCACGAATCGTTCTGTATCTACGCCATTATTGATGGCCGCCATCTTGTCCGCCGGTGCTCCATGGGAAATTAGATGTTCCCCCAAACTTTCCGACACCGGAACTATTTTCTCCACTTGGCGATAAAGCACCGCCCGTTGAACCCGGCGGCGCAAGGTCAAATCAACCTCAGCAAACTCAGCATGCTCCCCATGGAGAATCGGCAGGCGGCTGTTCCTCGGCCTGGCCAGCACACTGTAGATTAGCGTACCCAGATTGTGAGTGTGTACAATCGCCGGTTGAACCTCCTCAAATACCTTCCGTAGGCGACGCACGGCTTGCCAGGAAAACCCCGGCGGTTTATCGAGCACCCGGACCGCATTCCGTTTCCTCACCCGGCTGGCAAATTCCCCCGCCTTGTTAAGGCAGCAAATCTCCAGGCGGAACTCCTTTTCGTCCAGACCATTTGCCAGATTCACGACGCCATTCTCCATCCCTCCCGGTTCAAGGGAAAGCACAACATGCAATACTGGAATGGCAGTGTTCACAAGCGGCCAGCAGGTTAGGGCAGCACCGGCTCAAGGCAAGATAGAAGCCTTCCCAAGGACAAGCGTTTAAATGCTCGGCCGGCAAAAAAGGAAATGACGGCAGGTGCGCAGACGAAAAAGTTTGGGTTCATTGAGCAAATTGGGATTCGCAAAGAAAGGCCACCAAAGACAGGACAGGGCCAAATCCCGCAGCGCCGCCAGTCGCTCACCTTGCTCATAATACATCCAGGCAGTCTGAAAATACATGAACGCCCGAGTGCGCCGCCAGAAACCGGTGTCATTAGGGGATACCAGCCCATTCGCCTTGGATTTATCCAAGACCCGCTGGATATTGGCCTTCATGCGTCCCGCATTGCGGCTCATGCTAGTGCGATGACGACGGATCACCGCCAACCTCTCAGATTGCAAAAACAATGGATATTTAGCTCCCACACGGATCCACATATCGCGGTCTTCCGAACTGCGGAGGGATTCATCAAACAAGCCGGCCGCTTCCAACGCGCTCCTCCGAGCGACCACTGCAGAGGGAGAAAAACGCGTCTTGAGCAGAATATCCCGATGATCCATGCGGCCATGTACAGCCCAAGCCAGCGATTTCAGATCGAACTCTTTGCCATGCTCATCAATATAGATCGCTTGCGCCGCTACCAACCCAAATTCTGCCGGAAGCTCCGAAAACCGGGTCATCGCCCGTTCCAAAAAATCTGGTTTCCATTGGTCGTCGGCATCAAGGAATCCAATGAAAGGATAGCTGGCATTCTGAATGCCGGTATTCCTGGCTGCAGGAAGCCCGGCGTTTTGCTTCCGGATATAACGTATGCGGTCGCCATACCTGGCGGCAACCTCGGGAGTCGCATCGGTCGATCCGTCATCGATGACGATCACCTCCACCTTGGGATAAGTCTGGGACAATGCCGAATTTATCGCATCCGGCAGGAAGTGGGCATAGTTATATGCTGGAATGACGACTGACACGCCCGCCGCCATAACATTCGATTTCACGGGACTGGAAACCTGATCCTGACGAATATCCAAAACCATTGATCAGAGGAGTGATGTGCTGCGCACCGGGTCACAATACAGCTTAGCGACGATCCACGGTCTGGTAGCTGTCGTAATAGTTGTGCGAGTAATAATAGTAATAGTAATAGTTCGATGTGGCGGAGAGATCCAACCGGTTGAGCACAAAGCCGAGGAACTTTGCCTTGTTCGCCCGTAAGGTCTTCACTGCTGTCTCGACGGTGCGATAGGGAGTACGACCGCTCCAGATCACAAACACCACGCCATCCACATAACTGAGCATCGTGGAAGTCTCCGCCAAACCCAGCACCGGAGGGGTATCCATGATAATCCGGTCATAGCTCGACCGCAGATGCTTCATCATGTCCACAAAGTTCTGGTTGCCAAAAAAATCTGCTACTCCTGCGTGGTATTTGCCCCGAGGCAAAATGAAGAGATTCGGAGTATCCGTATCCTTTATCGCCTCCACAGCCTTCAACCCGCCACTCAGCACTTCGACCACGCCTGGCGTGGATTCGACACCAAAGAGACTGTGCATAGTGCCACGTCGCACGTCACAATCAATCAACAACGTCCGCTCTCCTTTGCGTGCAAAGGAACGGGCCAGATTCAACGATACCCAGCTCTTGCCTTCCTGCGGCATCGCGCTGGCAACCATAATCACTTGCTGGCTGTCGGCGTCTGGAACGTTTAACTGCAAATTGGTCCGGATAACCCTGAAATTCTCATCCAGGGATGCCGGACCGCCCGCTTCGCCTTGGGCAGGCAGACGATGCCGGTTCGATTCCAGCTCCGGAACCACGCCCAAGGCGCGGAGTTTCAGAGCGTCCTCACCTGATTCCACATTCGCAATAGTATGATCCAGATACTCTATCAAAAACGGGATGCCCAAGCTTAAACCCAAACCAAAAATCAAGGAATAGATCATCAAATTGAAGCGATTGGGAGATACAGGCGGATCCAACCGAACATCCAAGAGTCCCGTATAATTCATATGAAACCGCTCTTTCTCTCCGCCATACTCCAAATAGCTGACCGACTTGGCCATATTGTCATAAAAATTCTTCCAAGGGAGCTGCCCGGCCGCCAAGTGATCAAACTCCAGTCTCAATCGCGCTTGCTGTTGTTGTGAATCCAGATAGTCGGGAAGCTTGGCAGTAAACTCTGCCTGTCGGGCTTTCAGCCCCTCGATGCGAGTGTTTAACCTCGCCAGTTGAACTTCCAACTCCAAATTCAACTCCTTTTCAACTTGTTCCAACTGGACTGCAACCTCTTTCATGCGCGGGTGCGCCGGTAAATACACTTTAGCATGGTCCACCGCGAGTTGTTTCAGGCGCCGGAATTTACGCTCGTTATCCGTCCATGGAACAACATTCTGCTGACTGGCCATCGTGGGCAGAACGATTACCTCTGGCCCGTTGCGAGGATTACTCTGAGCACCTGGAGCCGCGTCAGGTAGATTTTCCGAATGATTGCCAACAATCGTAAAGTTTTCCCCAAGGTTTAACCTCAACATTTCTTGATACGAAGCCAGCAGCGAAAGTTTGTCCACAACAGTGTACGTCGGCTTTTGCAGCTTCTTCTGCAAATTCGTCAAATCGTCCAGTTGAAGATTAATCCTAGCCAGATCAAGGGGCACGGAGCCCATTTCTCTAACTTTGGCATTCAATTCGACCATCTTGTTCGTATCGTGATAAGCATAGTTTGTTTTTAACCACTTCTCCATCCGCTCATTAATCTGCTGCATCTCCTTGGTGAAGTCATTCAACACAATCTCCCGCCTGCGCTGCCGGTTCTCTTCTCGATAGGAAATGAACTCTTCCAGAAGCATCTTCGACCATTGACTGGCGATTTCAGGAGTAAAAGCCCAGACTTCGACTTCGATATCTCCTTGTGAATTTTGCTTTACTAGAACCTTCTTTAGATACTTTGCGAAAATATACTTTTCGCGCGCTTCAATCCCAAAACGTTTTGCCGTACGTTCAATTAGATAAGTGGAATAAAAATTGGAGTAAATCGACTTCATGCTGCCGTCGCCGAACGATGTTTCCGTCGTCACGGGTAGCGGCAACTGCTTGAATTCTATCAGGCTACGAGTGTAATAAACTGGCCTGGAATAAACGTAAACCGTCAATCCCAACATCAAAGACAGGCACATCAACAGGAGAATGAGGCGGGCATGCTTCACCGCCAACGTCAAATAAACCAACAGATCGCCTATCTTGATCGGCGCTTGCTTAACTCCGGGTAACATAAATTAAATCATAAACTAACTGCTCCAGCCTAACAAACATTCTGGGGAAAGCAATCTCTGGGGAAAAAAAACTGCGGAGCGGTAGTCCGCTCCGCAGTGAGGTGGTTCTTACTTAGATACTTAGAAACTGAAAAAGCTCTCGGGCACAACCACGATATCGTTGCTTTGCAGCACCACATCAGGCTGCTTGCCGGCCTGCACGCTCTTGATGCTTACCGGAATCTTGAATTTCTCTCCGTTACCGCCGTTACGGAGCACATAAACGCCACTCTTCTTGGCAAAGCGGGAGAAACCGCCGCTGCGCAAAATGGCAGCGTAAGCCGTCAACTCCTCATCATTCGGCAACTGAACGATACCGGACGTTTTAACGTTACCAGTCACGTAGACACGGTTGGCGAACGCCGGAACCACCACGATATCACCAGGTTGCACCGAGACATCAGGCGTCAGGCCAGCACCATCCAAAATCGCCTGCACGTTCACCTCTTCCACCAAGCTCTTGCCTTCCGTCAAACGCAGCAATTTGACGCGGGTCAGGTCGCCCGAATCCTTAGCACCACCAGAGCGGATGAAAATCGTGGTAATCGTCGGAGAATAGCCAGAAGGCACCAAGAGCGGCCCCGTCTGCTTGAATTCACCAGCCAGATAGACGACATTAGCCTGTCCCGGAGCGTAGGATTCCACCGTGCGCTCCACCATGACTGTCGCTTGGCGCAATTGCGAAGCTTCCAGCGCTTCTTTGATCGATTTCTCAGAATCTGGCAAATCTTTACCAGCAATCTGCACCCGACCAATTCGCGGCATGATGATGTAGCCGCCCTCGCGGATCTGATAGACGCCATTAAAGGACTCGTCTTCCACCACAAACACTTGCACCGGCTCACCTGTCACCAAAATCTTGCTGCCGCCTTCAACGGTCAACTTGCGCAACTCGCCCATTTTGGCTTCCATCTCCTTGTCAATGGCTGCCGTCTCCGTTTCCGCAGACTTGACCCGGTCACCCCAAGCGGAAGCTTCACGCTGCCACTTCTCGATTTCGGAAGCCACTTGACTGGCATTGGCCGAAGCCAACGACTTGGTGGCGGTTTCCTGCTTGGAGCGGCTGTACGTCAACTCGCGCTCCAAGAAAATGCGCCGGTCAGACAACCGGTC
>JAJNBN010000087.1 GCA_021156225.1 Verrucomicrobiota bacterium
CCAAATCCACCGCATGATCCTGCTCCAACATCGCCGGACTGATATCCACCACCGTCACAATTGCCCCCACAGCAGCAAAGAGCGGACCCTGACGCCCGCCGCCACTGCCCAGACACAAGACGCGCTTGCCCGCGATCGGCTGCGGCAACCAGCCGATGCGGTCGAGGGCGAGCAAGGGATTGCGGAAATCCTCATCCGTCGCTACCGAGGTGTGCCGCTTCTTCTCACGCACACGGGCGTCCCACGCTTCGCGATTATGTTCGTAAACATCCATGCTGCCCCAGTGATACACCGAACTTGGTCCTGACTCAATCAACCGCGCCAGCGCCACATGCCGGCGAGCACGCTGCCGATCACCGAATGGAAGACGCTGGAGATCGCACACGGTACAGCCGTTAACGGCTCGGCCGGGAAATGCCTTTTGGCCAGCACCACCCCCAGGCCGGAGTTTTGCATCCCTACCTCGATCGAAACGGTCCGGCAAATCTGTTTATCATAACCCAGCAGTTTGGCAAAAAGATAACCCAGCAAAAAGCCCAGCGAATGCAGCAGAAACACAGCGAGCAACAATATCCCGGCCGAAGCTTTCACCGCCGCCGCGCTTTGGCCGATGATACTCGCGCAGATCAGAGCGATGGTCACCACGGATATCAAAGGCGCAACCGGTTGCACAGCCCGCACCAGCTTCGGAGAATAGCGATTGGCCACCAGACCCAGCACCACCGGCAAGATGACCACTTGCACCGTGCTGAAGAACAATCCCCATGCATCCACCTCGATCAAAGCTCCTGCCAGCCATTTCGTCAGCAGCGGAGTCATGAACACGGCTGCGAACGTGGTGCACATCGTCATCAGAACCGAAAGGGCCACATTTGCCCTCGCGAGATACGTGACGACGTTGGAGGCAGTGCCTCCGGGGCAACAGGCCACCAAAATCAACCCCACGGCGAATGGTGTGGGCAGATTAAGGGCGTTCGCCACGGCCCAACCTAGAAATGGCATGATGGAAAACTGGGCGAAGAATCCGACCGCGATCGGCCGGGGCATTTTAAGGACATCCTTGAAGTCTTGAAAGGTCAGCGTGATCCCCATGCCCAGCATGATCACCGCCAGTCCCAAGACAATGAGTTCGCTGCCGAACCATGTGAACAGGGGAGGGTAGATCAGCGCCAGCAATCCGCCGGCAAGCACCCAAACGGGGAAAAGATTGGTGGCGTGCGTGAGGAGTCGTTGCATCGGTGCGCTGTGTATAGGCGGGAGACCACCGGTTCACAACGGAAAACGGGCATTGCCATTCGTGGAGGAAGCTGATAACCAGATTCCTGTCAGCCGGAAGCGGGTGTGGTTCAATGGTAGAATGTGGCCTTCCCAAGGCTGAGACGAGGGTTCGATTCCCTTCACCCGCTCCATCCTTAAATTCTTGGTGAAATTTACTCTTTTCCACTTCTCTGGAATAATCCAGTTACCGGAGCCGATGAATTTATCCACGCTGTCTTCCAAGCACCCAATCTCTGAGCAATGCCAATGGCCCACATCTCTGTGAAAGAGGATGAAGAAGAGAGGCTAATGAGGAATAAATGGCCTACACCGAGCAAATTCGGGTGAGTACTCCACTCGGTTTTAGCCGATAGCTGAATCAGCAGCCATGTGCTGACTGATGCAGACAGAATATAAAAGCCCCGGCTCCAAAGTCATATTTTCCGAAGAATCGGCGATAAAGACGGCAGCCTGCTGTCATTGCGGCACCGCGTGTGGCCCAACCCCGTTGGTGAAGGAGGGCAAAGCATTTTGCTGTCAGGGATGCGCGTTGGTATTCGAACTATTGGCGGAGAATGGATTAAGCAGTTTTTATGAACTGAGTGAAAACGCCGGTGTGCGCATCGCCGGAATGCCGAAAGCAGATCAGTATCTTTATCTGGATGAACCCGTTGTGCGTGAGCGGTTGGTGGATTTCTCTGATGGGCGATTCACTCGTATCACATTTCGCATACCAGCCATCCATTGCATCGCATGCGTGTGGCTGTTGGAGAATCTGAATCGGTTGAATCCTCAGGTCGGCGAATCGCGCATCAATTTTCCCCGCAAGGAAGTCGCGCTCTCGTTTTCCTCGGACAAGGTGAAGTTGAGTGATGTCGTAACCTTACTCGCATCGTTAGGTTATGAGCCTGAGCTGAAACTGGCGGATCTTGACGCGCGGCCTAAGTGCGTCGTGAGCCGCAAGCTGTGGTTGCAATTGGGCATCGCGGGATTCGCGTTCGGTAACACGATGCTGTTCAGCCTCGCTTCTTATCTCGGCCTCGACAGTGCGAGTGAACCGTTTTTTCACAAGATCTTCGGTTGGTTCAGCCTGGCGCTCTCGTTGCCGGTGGTGATCTACAGCGCGCAAGACTATTGGCGCGCGGCGTGGGTAAGCCTGCGGCAGAAGCTGTTGACCATCGAGGTTCCGATCGCGGCGGGCATCGTCGCGATCTTTCTGCAAAGCACCTATGAGATTGTGAGCGGGACCGGGGAAGGCTACTTCGATTCGCTCGCCGGCCTGCTGTTCTTCCTGCTCTGCGGCCGCGTGTTCCAACAGAAGACCTATGAGCGTCTGGCTTTTGACCGTGATTACAAATCGTTCTTCCCGCTCTCGGTAGTGCGCAAGGGCAAGACGGAAGAACGCATCGCGCTCTCGCAGATTCAGACGGGCAATCATCTCATCCTGCGTAACGGCGAGCTGATCCCTGCCGATGCGCGGCTGATCGCGGGACCGGCGGTGATCGATTACAGTTTTGTCACGGGGGAATCGGTGCCGGTGGAAAAGCAGGCGGGTGATTATCTCTACGCCGGTGGACGCCAGATCGGCGGGGCCATCGAGGTGGAAACGGTGAAAGAAGTTTCGCAAAGTTATCTGACTTCACTCTGGAATCAGGAAGCCTTTCGCAAGGAAGACCGTGACAGTCTCGATAATCTGACGAACGAATACAGCCAGCGCTTCACCAAGCTGGTGCTGGCCATCGCGCTCGGTGCGGCGACATATTGGGCGGTCTTCAATCCCGCGCTCGCGCTAAAGTCCTTCACAGCGGTGCTCATCGTGGCTTGCCCATGTGCGCTGGCACTGGCGGCACCGTTCACATTGGGGACGGCTCATCGTTGGCTGGCCAAGTGGAATGCTTTCCTGAAGAGCGCGGGCATCATCGAGCGGTTGGCACGGGTGGACACGATTGTGTTCGACAAGACGGGCACACTCACGGCTGCCAGTGGCGGTTTGGTGAAGTTCCAAGGAAGCGCCTTGAGCGAGACGGAAGAGCGGGCGTTGTTCTCCATGACGCGGCATAGCACGCATCCGTTGGCGGTGCGCTTGGGATATACAATTGCAGGGAATCATTTTCCGGAAACGGTCCGTTCGTTCATGGAAACCGCCGGTTGTGGCATGGAAGGCCAGGTCAACCGTCAAGAAATCTGGATGGGCTCGGCCGCGTGGTTGCAATCGCGCGGACTAAAGGTCGCGAGTGCGACGACGGAAAGCGGCAGTGCCATCCATGTGGCTATCCATGGCCAGTATCGCGGCTGCTATGTGCTGCAGAACGCGCTCCGTCCGGAGACGGACCGGCTCATCAAGAATCTTTCAAACCACTACGAACTGGCGTTGCTCAGTGGCGACAATGAGCGCGAGCGTGCGCGGTTCACCGAGATTTTCGGCGCGAAGGGGCACCTGCAATTCAACCAGAGCCCGCTGAACAAGCTCGGTTTCATCCGTGAGCTGCAACAGCGCGGCAAGACGGTGATGATGGTGGGTGATGGATTGAACGATGCCGGAGCGTTGAAGCAGAGCGATGTAGGCGTGGCGGTGGTGGAAGATATGAGCGCCTTCTCGCCAGCGAGTGACATGATCCTTTCCGCGCGTTTGGTGCCGCGCATTGATGCCATCTTGCGCTTCGCCAAGAGCGCCGTGCGGGTCATCAAGGCAAGCTTCCTGGTGTCCGCCGCCTACAACGTCATCGGCCTGGTCCTCGCGGTGCAGGGGCTGCTTTCGCCGGTGGTCTGCGCGATCTTGATGCCGGTGAGTTCCATCACGGTGGTCGGCTTTGCCTGCCTGGCGACTGGTTGGATGGCGAAGCGTGAAGGTATTGGTGCCGAAAAGGAGGTCAGCGTATGAGCGTCATCTTCCTGCTAATCCCCTTGAGCATCATCGCCGCAACCGGCTTTTTGCTCGCCTTCATCTGGGCCGTACGCAACGGCCAATACGAAGACACAGCCACGCCGCCGATGCGCGCTTTGCTGGATGAACCGGCCATGCCGGTGAAGAAACCTGATTTGAAGAAGAATTTGGAGAGAACTGAACCATGAACTTGGAAACGTTTAAATACGACAATCGGATCGTCCGCGCCTTTGCGATCGCCACCATCATCTGGGGCATTGTGGGCATGAGCGCCGGATTACTGGCGGCCGTGCAACTGTTCTGGCCGGAAGCCAACTTGAACCTGCAATTCGTGAGCTTTGGCCGGCTCAGGCCGCTGCACACGAACGCCGTCATCTTCGCCTTCGTCGGCAACGGCATGTTCATGGGCATCTACTACTCGCTCCAGCGTCTGTGCAAGGCGCGGATGTTCAATGACAAGTTGAGCTGGATCAACTTCTGGGGCTGGAACGCGATCATCGTGGCCGCTGCTGTCACCCTTCCGCTCGGTCTGACGACGAGCAAGGAGTACGCCGAACTCGAATGGCCGATCGATATCGCCATCGCCATCGTCTGGGTGGTTTTCACGGTGAACCTGATGGGCACCATCTTGCGCCGCCGTGAGAAACACATGTATGTGGCCATCTGGTTCTTCATCGCTACAGCGCTGACTGTCGCGATGCTGCACATCGTGAACTCCCTCGCCGTGCCTGCCAGCGCGTTCAAGAGCTATCCGATTTATGCAGGCGTTCAGGATGCCTTGGTGCAATGGTGGTATGGGCATAACGCCGTGGCGTTCTTCCTGACCACACCGTATCTCGGCCTGATGTATTATTTCCTGCCGAAGGCGGCGGGGCGCCCCGTGTTTTCGTATCGGCTTTCCATCATCCATTTTTGGGCGCTCATTTTCATCTACATCTGGGCGGGGCCGCACCATCTGCTGTTCACGGCGTTGCCGGACTGGGCGCAATCCCTGGGCATGGTGTTCTCCATCATGCTCATCGCGCCAAGTTGGGGCGGTATGTTGAATGGTCTGCTGACGTTGCGGGGCGCGTGGGACAAGGTGCGCGAAGAGCCGATGCTTAAATTCATGGTCGTGGCGCTCACGGCTTATGGCATGGCGACGCTGGAAGGTCCCTTGCTCTCTATCAAGAGCGTCAACTCCCTCTCGCATTACACGGACTGGACGGTGGCGCACGTGCATACGGGCGCGCTCGGCTGGAACGGTTTCCTAACGTTCTCCATGCTCTACTGGCTGTTCCCGCGCCTTTACAACACGCCGCTGTGGTCCAAGAAGCTGGCGAACTGGCATTTCTGGATCTCGCTCACGGGCATGATGTTCTACGTCATCCCGATGTATTGGAGCGGCATCACCCAAGGGTTGATGTGGAAGCAGTTCACCCCGGAAGGCTTCCTCAAGTATGCGAATTTTCTGGAGACAGTGATCCAGCTCATCCCGATGTTTGTTTTGCGCGCCGTGGGCGGTCTGCTCTACATCCTTGGAACGTTCCTGATGGCCTATAATTTGTGGAAGACGGCCAAATCCGGCGTGTTCGTGCCGGAAGTGGAAGCCCAAGCCGCCCCTCGCAATTCGGGACATGATCTGCACGCGGAGCAAGATCCGTGGAAGCATCGCTGGCTGGAAGCCAAGCCCATCACCCTCACGGTGCTCTCGTTGGTGGCGGTGGCCATCGGCGGTCTCGTCGAGATCGTGCCGATGTATCTCATCAAGGAAAACGTGCCGACCCTCTCCAGTGTGAAGCCCTACACCCCGCTGGAGGTGCTGGGCCGAGACATCTACATCCGTGAAGGTTGCGTGGGCTGTCACTCCCAGATGATCCGGCCGTTCCGTTCGGAGACAGAGCGTTATGGCGAATATTCGAAGGCGGGTGAGTTCGTCTATGACCATCCGTTCCTGTGGGGTTCCAAGCGCACCGGTCCGGACCTGCATCGCGTCGGCGCGAAGTACCCGGATGCGTGGCATTACAACCACATGGATGATCCGCGCCTCACGTCACCCGGCTCCATCATGCCGCGCTATTCATGGCTGCTGGAACAGAAGATGGACAAGAAATCGCTGCCCGCCCGCATCGCCGCCTTGCGCAAGGTGGGCGTGCCGTATCCAGCAGGATACGAGAACAGCGAGGCGTTGAAGGACCTGGAGAAGCAGGCGGAAACCATTGTGACGAACCTGAAGGTCGGTTCGGTCGAAGCGCAGCCGGACAAGGAGATCATCGCGATGATTGCCTACTTGCAGCGACTGGGCACGGACATCAAGGCGCAAGCCGTGGCCGCACCCGTCAACACCTCCAACTGATAAAGGCGTACTATGATCAAAAACGTTTTAACCCATGTCGGCGGTGTCGAGAACTTCGGCATCATCTCCATCCTCCTGTTTTTTGGGGTCTTCGCCGGCGCGTTGATCTATGCGGCGTGCCTGAAGAAACCTTTCCTGAACCAGATGAGCCAGCTTCCGCTGGAAGATGGCACCAAGAAAACGGAGGCCAGCCATGAATAACGATTCCAAGCAACCCATCCTGCTCGAACACGAGGCGGATGGCATCAAGGAACTGGATAACCTGCTGCCCCGCTGGTGGGTGTGGCTGTTCTACATCTGCGTGGCTTACGCCGTGGCCTATATGCTCTATTATCATGTGTTCAACATGGGGGATTTGCAGGCGGCCGCTTATGCCAAGGAGCAGAAAATCGGGGAGGAGATCAAGGCAGCTTCGATCGCGAAGTTCGAGGCGAATATCGCCAACCTGGAGCCATCCAAAGAACAGGCGGTGCTCGCCCAAGGCACGCAAATATATACGGTTTACTGTGCTCCCTGCCATCGCCCGGATGGCGGCGGCATCGTGGGACCGAACCTGACGGATGACTTCTGGATCCATGGCTCCAACTACGTGGACAGTGTGAAGATCATCATCAATGGCGTGCCGGACAAAGGCATGCTCACCTGGCGCGGTGTATTAAAACCGGATGAGATCACCTCGGTGGCGAGCTACATCTACACGTTGCGTGGCACCAAGCCGCCCAATCCCAAACCGCCGGAGAACCTCCAGACCGGCCCGGCGAAGCCGAGCGAGTTCGAGTAGGAAGAATGTCCCATGACAAAGCACCAAGCCACTAATGCAGTGATGGTCTTTCTTCACTTGGAATTGGTGCGTTCCTTGGTCATTGGGACTTCGTCATTGGTCATTAATGCCAAAGGGCATGTTGTATGAGTGCTCCAATCAAGACTCCGGAACCGGATGATCCGCTAGCCGCCCAGCAAACGGTTAACTTGGCGGATTTCCGGGATCACATCGCCACGGCGGACAAGAAGGGTTACCGCAAGTGGGTCTATCCAAAGAAGGTGGACGGCAAGTGGTATCGCTGGCGCACGTGGATGAGCTGGGTATTGCTGGCCATCATGTTCGTCGGTCCCTTTGTCCGCATCCACGGCAATCCGCTCCTGATGATCAATATCGTGGAGCGGAAGTTCTCCATCTTGGGCCAGATCTTTTGGCCGCAGGATACCTTCATCTTCGCAGTGGCCATGCTGGTATTCTTTGCCAGCATCATGATTTTCACCACGGCTTTTGGACGCTTGTGGTGCGGATGGACCTGCCCGCAGACGGTGATGATGGAAATGGTTTTCCGGAAAATCGAATACTGGATCGAAGGCGATGCCCACGAGCAGAAGGCGCTGGCGGCTGCACCTTGGAATGCCCGTAAAATCTGGAAGCGCGGGAGCAAGCTGGCCATCTTCTTCATCCTCTCTTTCATCATCGGCAACACGTTGCTGAGCTATATCATCGGCAGCGACCAGTTGTTCCACATCATCGCGGATGATCCGCGGAATCACGTAACGGGGCTTACGTTCATGATCCTGTTCACGCTGCTGTTCTTCGCCATTTTCGCGCGGTTCCGTGAGCAGGCGTGCACGTTCATCTGTCCGTATGGCCGGTTTCAGTCCGCGTTGCTGGATGAGAACACGATGGTGGTGGCGTATGACTACAAGCGCGGCGAGGGCCGGGCACCCTTGAAGCGTGAACAAACTCCCGAGGCGCGCAAGGCGGAGCGCAAGGGCGATTGCGTGAACTGCCATCAATGCGTGGCGGTCTGCCCCACGGGGATCGACATCCGCAACGGCGTGCAGATGGAATGTGTGAACTGCACCGCGTGTATCGATGCGTGCGACTCGGTGATGGACAAGGTGGGCCTGCCGCGCGGGCTTATCCGCTACGCCTCGCTGAACGGCATCGAAAGAGGGCAGGTGCTGAAATTCACGGCGCGCATGAAGCTTTACTCCGTCATCCTGACGGCACTGATCACGCTCTTCCTCGTGCTGGTATTCACCCGCTCGGATGTGGAGACGGCTTTGCTGCGAGCGCCAGGTTCGCTGTTCCAGAAGCTGGGCGAGGACCGGATCAGCAACATGTACACGTTGCGCGTGGTGAACAAGACGGGGCATGACATCCCGGTGGAACTGCGGTTGCTGAAGCGCGAGGGCAAGATCCAGGTGCTGGGCGCGGGCAAGTTCATCGTGCCGAAGGAAAACTCTTCGCAGACTTCCGTGCTGATCGAGCTGGAGGAAGATGATCTGGACGGTGGCAACACGCATCTGGAGATCGGTGTGTATTCGCAAGGCAAACTGTTGGAGACGGTGAAGACGGCCTTTGTAGGGCCGCGAAAGGAACATCATGAACGAGACGACAAAGACTGAACACAAACCGCGCAATCCCTGGCCGTATGCCATCATCGCGTGGTTTGTTGTTTTCATCACGGCGATGGTGTCGTGGGCGGTGGTAGCCACGCATAACAGCATGGACCTGGTGCGTAAGGATTATTACGAGGAAGAACTGCGGCATCAGCAGCAGATCGACCGAGTGAACCGCACGGCCCAAGTGCGCCAGGACATCACGGTGACGACCGATGCGACGAGCTTGACCTTCAAGCTGCCCACGGAACATGCGACCGGCAAGCCGACCGGCGAGGTGCAGTTCTATCGCCCTTCCGATGCGAGCCTGGACAAGAAGCTGGCGCTGGCTGTGAATGAGAGCGGACTGCAACGCATCGATGTCTCCGCGTTAAAAGGCGGGCTCTGGAAATTGCGCGTGAGCTGGAAACAGGGCGAAGCGGAGTTTTACTTCGATCAATCCGTGGTGCTCATCGGAAAACTCTGAGGTGTTATGGAACTCTGGACCGCATTCATACTCGGACTAGTCGGCAGTTTACACTGCGCCGGTATGTGCGGTCCCTTGGCGTTGGCTTTGCCGGTGGCGGGCAAGACGCGCAGGGCGTTCGTGTTAGGACGCGTGCTTTATAATCTCGGGCGGATTCTGACTTACTGTGTGATCGGAGCCATCTTCGGTCTGGCAGGTCAGAGTCTGGCCCTCGCGGGTTTTCAAAAGTGGGTCTCGCTCGGGGCAGGAGTAGCTATTCTGCTTGGACTGTTGGCTTCCACTCG